>NZ_JAODZS010000022.1:0-86755 GCF_029835375.1 Morganella sp. GD04133
TTTCGAGTCAAGCGTTGTTTTTCAACTTTTCGCTTTTTCTCTTTCTGCCGGAACCGCGTGTTATCGCGTTGTTCCGTGTCAGTGGTGGCGCATTATAGACACTCGCTGAGATCACGCAAGTGTTTATTTGAAAAAAATGTTTATTCGCGTTTTTTTTAAACAAAACATGTATATTTGAGCTTTTATTCGCCGGTTTTGTCATTAATATGCCCATAATGCGTCTTATATATCATTATCCCGCTTTGTTAATGCATCACGCCAAGGAATCAGAATGCAGTTTTCAGAACAACTCAATGCGTCACAAAAGAACCTGTCTTATCTTCTGGCTGAAAAACTGGGGCAGCAGATTTTGTCCGGCCAATATCCGCCGGAATCTATTCTGCCGGGAGAGATTGAGTTGGCGGAGCAGTTCGGGGTAAGCAGAACAGCGGTCCGTGAGGCAGTAAAAATGCTGGCGGCGAAAGGGATGGTCTTACCGCGCCCGCGCATCGGCACCCGGGTGATGCCGGTGATAAGCTGGAATTTTCTCGATCATGACTTTATAAAATGGTGGCTGAGCAGCCGTGACCACCGGCAGGTACTGAAATATTTCCGCGAACTGCGCGCCGCGATTGAACCTCAGGCCTGCGCACTGGCTGCCATGAATGCCGGAAAAGACCAGAAACAGTCACTCTCGTTTCTGTTAAAAGAGATGACCTTATTATCCGCCCATTTTGAGCGGGATAAATGGATAGCGGTTGATCACCGTTTCCACCACCTTATTTACCAGGCGTGCGGAAATCCGTTTTTTTCCTCTTTCGCCAATTTATTTGATTTTGTGTATCACAACTTTTTTGAATCCATCACCACCAATCAGGTTATTGAGATTGATCTCCATAAAGAGATTGTGGATGCCATTATCGACGGCAACGGAGAACGCGCCCGTCAGGCATGTCAGGTGTTGTTGAGTAAAGTGTGAATATGTAATAGTTACACTACTGACCATTCTGAGATAATGCATTAAGGGAAAACATGTTTAAAACAGCCCGGAATATGGCGGGCCTGCCGTGGATTGCCGCAATGGCGTTCTTTATGCAGGCGCTGGATGCCACCATTCTGAACACCGCTCTGCCGGATATTGCCAAAAGCCTGAATCACTCTCCGCTGGCGATGCAGTCCGCTGTGATCAGTTACACCCTGACAGTGGCGCTGCTGATCCCGGTCAGCGGCTGGCTGGCAGACCGCTTCGGCACCCGCCGGATATTTATTATCGCGGTGATTCTGTTTTCCCTCGGTTCTTTATTATGTGCCTTTTCACCCAATCTGCCATTCCTGGTGGTGTCACGGATTATTCAGGGGATAGGCGGGGCAATGATGATGCCGGTGGCCCGTCTGGCATTGCTGCGGGCTTATCCGCGCAGCGAGCTGCTGCCTATTCTTAACTTTGTCACCATTCCGGGGTTAGTCGGCCCGGTGCTGGGGCCGCTGCTCGGCGGGATTCTGGTGACTTACGCCACCTGGCACTGGATTTTTATCATTAATATACCTATCGGGATTCTGGGGATTATTTACGCCATCCGCCATATGCCCGATTTCACCATGCCGAAACGCCGGTTTGATACATTAGGTTTTGCTCTGCTTGGTGCCGGGCTGGTCTCTGTTTCTGTCAGTCTGGATCTGTTCGGGGATAATGCCCTGGCAGCGGCAACGCCGTTCCTGGTGATGGGCAGCGGTTTTGCGCTGCTGACCTTCTATGCCCTGCATGCCCGCCGTATTTCTGCGCCGATTATTCCGCTGAGTCTGTTCCGCACGCGGACATTCAGTGTCGGGATCGCCGGTAACGTTGCCACACGGCTGGGCACCGGCTGTATTCCGTTTCTGATGCCGCTGATGTTACAGGTTGGTTTTGGTTATCCGGCTGTGGTGGCAGGGATGATGATGGCACCGACGGCTATCGGTTCTATTCTGGCAAAATCGGCGGTCACGCAGATTCTTCGCCGCTACGGTTATCGCCTGACATTATTTGCGGTCACACTGGTGATCGGCGCAATCATTTCATCCTTCTATTTCCAGTCACCGGGAATGTCTATTTACCTGCTGGTGCTGCCGCTGTTTATTCTCGGGATGGCGATGTCCACTCAGTTCACGGCAATGAATACCATTACCCTCGCCGATCTGACCGAGCACAATGCCAGTTCCGGTAACAGTGTACTGGCCGTGACCCAGCAGCTTTCTATCAGTTTCGGGATTGCGGTGAGTGCGTCTGTATTACGCTATTTTGAGTCTCAGGATTGGGGGTCAATCGTTGATAATTTCCATGCCACTTTTGTGACGGTCGGGGTGATGACGATTCTGTCGGCGTTTGTGTTCCTGTTCCTGAGCCGGACTGACGGGCGGAATATGATTAAGAAGAAAACCCGCCCCTCAGACAGTCCCGCCTCACCTTAACGGCAGATAACAGAGCCCCGGTTTATCAGTGCCGGGGTCAGCACCAGCAAATCAGAAGGCGCGTCTGCATCGTCCATACGGCTCAGAAGTTTATCCACTGCCAGTTTGCCCAGCTCATCTTTCGGCTGGTGAATGGTGGTCAGCGGCGGGGTAAGGAATGCCGCCAGATCGATATCATCGTAACCGATAACCGCAATATCCTGCGGGATACGCAACCCTTTCTGCCAGATAGCCTGATACGCACCGACCGCCATCGCATCGTTACCGGCAAATACCGCCTGCGGCGGCACCGGCAGGGAAAGCAGTTGATTCATGGCACTGAAACCGCCGCTGAATTCAAAATCACTCTCCAGCACGTACTCCGGCGGCACATCCAGACCGGCCTGCGCCATGGTGCGGTAAAAACCGTCCAGACGGGATTTAGCCGGTGATTTATCCAGCGGACCGGCAATGCAGGCAATCCGGGTAAAACCATTTTCGATCAGATGACGGGTGGCAATTTCGCCGCCGAGGAAAGAGTTGTCCTGAATCACATCTCCGCCGAACGCAAACGGCGACCAGTCCATCATCACCATCGGCAACCGGGGATAGCGGCTGAACACCTCCGCTGACGGGCCTTTTATCTCAGTACACATCAGCAGCAGGCCATCCACCCGTTTTTGCAGCAGCGTTTCCAGGCTGCTGTTCATCCGTTTGTAATCCCCTTCGGTATTACAGAGGATCAGGCTGTAGCCGCGTTCATAACAACTGCGCTCCACGCCGCGGACAACTTCCGCATAAAACGGGTTATTACTGGTGGTCACCAGCATTCCGATGGTATTGGTGCGGTTCATTTTCAGGCTGCGCGCAAGTGCAGACGGCGCGTAATTCAGTTCGGCAATGGCATCATTCACCTTCTTGCGTACGCCGTCACTGACAAAGCGGTTATTGTTGATGACATGGGAAACTGTCGAGGTGGATACCCCCGCCAGCCGCGCCACGTCTTTCATCGTCGCCACAGTCTTAACCACGCTCCGCAAGGAAAGCATCAATTTCACGGCGCCACGGCACCGATGGCTGCGCCCCCCGGCGGGTGACGGCGATCGCGGCGGCGGCATGGGCAAAACGCACAGCGTCATCTGCCGGTTTTCCTTCCAGCAGCGCCGTGACATAGGCGCCGTTAAAGGTATCACCGGCTGCAATGGTATCCACCGCATTAACGTTAAAGCCGGGGATCCGGCGGCCTTCACCGTTAACACTCAGCCAGACACCCCGGCTGCCCAGGGTGATCAGAACCTGTTCAATGCCTTTATCGTGCAGTACCTGCGCCGCGTTGGCTGCGCCGGCTTCATCACTGACAGAAATACCGGTCAGCTTTTCCGCTTCGGTTTCATTCGGGGTGATAACGTCCACCAGCTTCAGCAGGCTGTCCGGTAATTCCCGCGCCGGGGCCGGATTGAGGATCACTCTGGTCTGATGATTTTTTGCAGCCTGCGCGGCGGCGATCACGGTTTCCAGCGGGGATTCCAGCTGCATCAGCAGGGCATCGGATTGTTCAACAAGCCCTTTATAAGGTGCAAAATGTGCCGGTGTCAGCGCGGCATTGGCACCGGCACTGATGCCGATGACGTTTTCACCGTCTTCATTCACAAAAATCATCGCCACGCCGGTGGTCGCTTCCGGCACCACACTGACGGCGGCGGTGTGAATACGATCGCGCTGCAACTGTGCCAGGATTTCCGCGCCGATAGCATCATCCCCCACACAGGCAATAAAGGTAATATCAGCACCGCTGCGTCCGCAGGCCACAGCCTGGTTCGCGCCTTTGCCGCCGAAGGCTGTCTGATATTGCTTACCGATCACCGTTTCGCCGGGTGCCGGGAACTGTGCAATATTCATAATATGATCGACATTAATACTGCCGAGAACGGTCAGACGGGATGTTGTCATTACCTTTATTTCCTTTATTACTGACAATACTCCCCGGCACGGTGTACCGGGGAGGCTGATATCGTTAGTCTTTTACAATCAGTTCTAACTCAACCGGAATGGTTTTGTCGATTTTTTCGCCTTTCAGGACTTTATCGGCGGTCTGAATACCGATAATGCCGATCTGGTCAGGACGCTGTGCCACGGTTGCACCCAGTTTACCGCCTTTCACCGCTTTGATGCCGTCCGCTGTGCCGTCGAAGCCGACCACCAGCACATCATCACGGCCTGCAGTCTGCAATGCACGCTGCGCACCTAATGCCATTTCATCGTTCTGGGCAAATACCGCCTGAACAGCCGGATGTGCAGTCAGCAGGTTCTGCATAACGTTCAGACCTTTGGTACGGTCGAAATCTGCCGGCTGGCTGGCCAGCACATTCATTTTATGCTCAGCAACTGCCTGTTTGAAACCTTCACCGCGCTCACGGGAAGCTGAAGTCCCGGTGATACCTTCCAGCTGGATAACTTTGGCATCCGCGCCGGTTTTTCGGGCGATAAAGTCACCGGCCAGTTTACCGCCGAGGACGTTATCAGAAGCAACGTGGCTGACCACTTCACCTTTGGCAGCAACGCGATCCAGAGTGATAACCGGAATATTGGCTTTGTTGGCCAGGATCACGGCGTTACCCACCGCATCAGAGTCTGTCGGGTTAATCAGCATCAGTTTGGTGCCTTTCACGGTCAGATCCTGCACGTTAGCCAGTTCTTTTGCCGGGTTATCCATAGAATCCAGAACCACCAGGTCATAACCGAGTTTATCCGCTTCTTTCTGCGCACTGTCTTTCATGGTGACAAAGAACGGGTTATTCAGTGTGGAGATCACCAGGGCAATGGACTCTTTTGCCAGTGCATTGGCGCTGATAGTGGCGCTCAGTGCAACAACGGAGAAAAGGGTCGCAATCTTTTTCAGTTTCATGTTTCTGTTCCTTGCAGGATTCGGGTAAGTGGATTATTTACTGCTTTTGTTATCAACGAGTACAGCCAGCAAAATCACAACCGCTTTAACAATCATCTGGTAGTTGGAGGAGATCCCCAGCAGATTCAGCGCGTTGTTCAGAAAACCTAAAATCAGCGCCCCGATCAGGGTGCCCATAATACGGCCTTTACCCCCGGCAAGACTGGTGCCGCCGAGTACCACCGCCGCAATCGCATCCAGCTCATAACCGTTACCGGCCATCGGCTGTGCGGACGATAAACGCGCCACTTCAATCACACTGGCTAATGCCGCCAGCAGACCACAGAGGGCATAAACAATGATTTTGATTTTATCGACATTAATACCGGACAGGCGGGTGGCGGATTCATTACCGCCCAGCGCATAGATATAACGCCCCAGACGAGTGTGATGCAGCAGATACCAGGCCGCCGCGAAAACAACAATCATCAGCCAGACCGGTGCCGGGATGCCGAACAGACGACCGATACCAAACCAGCTGAACACATCGGCGTTATCACTGAATCCGGTACTGATCGGGCTGCCGTCGGTATACACACGGGTCACACCACGCAGTAACAGCATCATCACCAGCGTGGTGATAAAAGCCTGCACTTTCCCTTTCGCGACAATCACCCCGGTCACACCGCCGATAGCCGCGCCCAATGCCAGCGCACCGGCGACAGCCACAATGGCGTTAACATCCGCGCCCACCATGGAGGCCGCCACCGCACCGGTCAGAGCCAGCAGTGAGCCGACAGACAGGTCAATCCCGGAGGTCAGGATCACCAGCGTCATCCCCACCGCCATAATGGCGTTCACAGAGGTCTGCTGGAGAATATTGAACAGGTTATTCAGGGTAAAAAAGTTCGGGCTGATCATGGAGACAATCACAATCAGGATCAGCAGTGCTATCAGTGATTTCTGCTCAAGCAGCCATTCTTTGGAAAACCAGCGTTTTGACGCCGGGGTTGAATCTGTACGCATATCTTACTCCTGCCCTGCGCCATATTGTTTGCCGACTGCGGCGGCCATTAATGCTTCCTGAGTGACGTTTTCCGCGGCAAACTCCCCGCTTATCCGTCCTTCGTGCATGACCAGAATCCGGTCACTCATCCCCATCACTTCCGGCATTTCCGATGAAATAAGGATGATACTCAGGCCTTCCTGTTTAAATTTGTTGATCAGCTGATAAATCTCTTTCTTCGCCCCGACATCCACACCGCGTGTCGGTTCGTCGAGGATGAGGACTTTCGGCCGGGTCATCAGACCGCGGGCGATCGCCACTTTTTGCTGATTACCGCCGGATAAGAACCCGATGATCTGATCCATGCCCGGGGTTTTGATATTGAACAGCTGAATAAAATCGCTGACGGTCAGATGTTCTTCTTTATGATTAAGGCGTCCGGTTTTGCTGCTGAAATACGGCAGCGCCGTCAGAGACATGTTTTCTTTTACTGACATCCCCAGCACCAGACCATCACGTTTGCGGTCTTCGGAGATATACACGATGCCATTATTCAGCCCGGCTTTCGGCGAGTTTATCTGACAGACGTTGCCATCCATTTCTACCGTTCCGCCGGTTTTTACCATCGCGCCGTAAATGATTTTCATCAGTTCGGTACGCCCGGCCCCCATCAGCCCGGAAACGCCGAGAATTTCATTCTCATGCAGCGTGAAACTGACATCATGCACATCACGACCGCACAGGTTTTTCACCACCAGCTTTTCTTTGCCGCGCGGCAGAGTCAGACGCGGATACTGATCTTCCAGCTTGCGCCCGACCATCATTTCAATCAGGGTATCCTCAGTCAGGTCAGATACCGGTTTTTCACCGATAAACTGGCCGTCGCGGAACACTGTCACGTCATCACAAATCTCAAAAATCTCTTTCAGACGGTGAGAAATATAGACAATCCCGCAGCCCTGCTCACGCAGTTCGCGGATCACACTGAAGAGCGATTCGGTTTCAGTGTCCGTCAGGGCATCTGTCGGTTCATCCATAATGATGACTTTCGACTCAAAACTGAGCACCTTGGCGATTTCCACCATCTGCTGATCGCCGATGGACAGTTCCGCTACCAGCCGGTGACTGCTGTAAGATAGATTCAGACGGGCCAGTAACTTATCCGCTTCAGCGTACATCTTTTTCCAGTCAATGTTGCCGAAACGGCCGGTAAATTCTCGGCCGAGAAAAATGTTTTCTGCAATCGTCAGTTCCGGGATCAGGTTCAGCTCCTGATGGATAATCCCGATACCGGCTTCCTGCGATGACTTCGGCCCCGTAAACTGACGCTCCTGCCCCAGAAACAGAATCTGACCGGCATCTTTTTTGTAGATCCCGGTCAGCACTTTCATCATGGTGGATTTACCGGCGCCGTTCTCTCCGACCAGCGCCATCACTCTGCCGGGGTAGACCCGCAGGGCGGCACCGGATAACGCTTTCACACCCGGGAACGCTTTATCGATACCTTTGAGTTCAAGTAACGGTTCCATAGACACCTCAGAATGTCACGCCGGAGAACAGCATCACATTGGCAAACGGTGTGCACTCACCGGTCCGGATCACGGCACGGCTGTTTTGTGTCTGTAACTTGAAAGAGGCATGAGTTACATACTGAATCTGAATCACATTACCCTGCTGTAATTCCAGCGCTTTCAGATGTGCCACGATCGCATCGTGCAGCTCACTGTTATGTGTCTGGATATCTTCCGCCATCAGCGCGGCTTCCACCTGCGTCTCCTGCGTGATGACCTTAAACACCGACATAAAATCAGGCACACCCTGCGTTAATGCCAGATCAATACGTGGTGTGGCGGGCGGGATCGGCAGCCCGGCATCAGCAACAGTAATATGGTCGGTATGACCCAGACGCGCGATAACTGCGGAAACATCACCGTTCAGTAAAGCCCCTTTCTTCATAAAATCCTCCTGAGCGAAACGTTTCGCTTTTAAACTATGGTAGGAAAAATACCGGAAAACTCAATATTCATCCATAAAAAGTGTGATGGTGATCGAAACGTTTCGCTTAAGAATGTGTTAAATAAAAAAGCTAACTGATTGAATGAGTTACAGCTGAATGGATTCAATAAATAAAATAAAAAAACCGTTAACGCCGTCATCCGTCAGTCTGCAGCCTGAATAACACCCTAAATATATTACACCACCGTAACAATACGATATGTATGTATATTATTTAAATAAGAATGGATAACTTTTGATATTCAGGGATATATCAATATATTGTTATGTTGCTCTGGTACATATAACCGGAGTTGTTTATGAAAAAGCACATCATTATTACCGCAGTATTGGCCAGCCTGTTTTCAGCATCCGTTCTTGCTCATGGATTTGTCACCAAACCTGCCAGCCGGGCCGCAAATTGCCAGTTAAAGAAAAATCTGCCTCAATTGTGCGCATCTGCACAATGGGAACCTCAGAGTATTGAAGCGCTTTCAGGGTTTCCCGGCGGAGAATCCCCGCCTGATGGTCATCTTGCCAGCGGAAATATTGAACGCTTTATTCCGCTGGATTTGATCGGCGATATTTGGGTTAAAGAAAAAGTAAAACCAGGGAAAATGGATTTTGAATGGAAAATTACCGCAGCACACTCAACCAGAAACTGGCGATACTATATAACAAAACCAGACTGGAACCAGGAGGTACCACTAAACAGAGAAGCGTTTGAATCTGAACCATTCTGTTATTTTGAAGACCATGGCAGTGTTCCGCCATATACCGTAACTCATCAGTGTGAAGTACCGGAACGAAAGGGCTATCAAATCATTTATACCGTATGGGAAATAGCCGATACCCCTAACAGTTTTTACCAGGTTATTGACGCCGATTTTAACTAATCACATCAGCTGCCGGGATATATACCGGCAACTTTTTACCATAAAAAAATCGAAAAACAGAAGAAACGTGATTTTACGCAGTAAACGCGGTAGCTTTTTTAGTTTATAAACGCAGAAACTGCATCAGTAAATTCACGGGAGTCCCATGCAACGTTCTGAACGTATCGCCCGGCTGAGCCGACATCTGGAATCCGGGCTGTATGAACGACAGCACGCCATCCGGCTCTGCTTACTGGCCACCCTCAGCGGGGAAAGTGTTTTTCTGCTCGGCCCGCCGGGAATTGCCAAAAGTATGATTGCACGGCGGATGAAACTGGTTTTCAGTGACGCCCGTGCCTTTGAGTATCTGATGACCCGCTTCTCCACCCCGGAGGAGATCTTCGGCCCGCTCTCGATTGCGGCACTGAAAGATGAAGGGAAGTATCAGCGCATCACGCAGGGATACCTGCCGGATGCGGAAATCGTGTTTCTCGACGAAATCTGGAAAGCGGGTCCCGCTATCCTCAATACCCTGCTGACAGCGATTAACGAACGCAAATACCGCAACGGCGACAGCGAAAGCCCTATTCCGATGCGACTGCTGGTGGCCGCCTCCAACGAACTGCCGGATAACGACAGCAGCCTGGAAGCCCTCTATGACCGGATGCTGATCCGCTTATGGCTGGATAAATTACAGGAAAAACAGAGCTTCCGCGCCATGCTCATCAGCACACCGGGGGCATCGGATGAACAGATCCCCGCGCATCTGCAGGTAACCGATGAGGAATATCATCAGTGGCAGGAAGAGATTGACCGTGTTGTGCTGACCGATCAGATATTTGAACTGATTTATCAGTTGCGTCAGCAGATTGAGCGGCTGGATAACGCGCCGTATATCTCAGACCGGCGCTGGAAAAAGGCACTGCGGCTGTTACAGGCCAGTGCGTTTTTTAACGACCACAGCAGTATCACGCCTCTTGATCTGATTTTGCTGAAAGATTGCCTGTGGCATGATTCCGCCTCACTGAAATCCGTTCCGCAACTGCTGACACAACTGATGTGTGAGCAGGCCTATCAGCAGCGCAGCCTGTTACTGAAACTGGAAAAATACTATCAGGAATGGCTCCTGGAAACGCAGACTCAGCAACAGCGTGATGCCTTCAGTGTGATCCGCAGCAGTGCCCGTTTCGGGCGCAAAGTCAGTTACGCTCTGCCGGATACGCTGCCGCCCGGCCCGGTCACCCTCTTTTTACATAACCCGCTGACATTACATGATATGACAGTCACTCATGTGACTATTGAGCGCTCCGCCTTTGATACCTTCTTTGATAAAGGCGTCTTTGATCAAGGAGGGAACATTGCGGCAAAACTCAACGGCATCGGCTTTACCCAGTCGGTATCCGCTGCCGTGAATGATAACGGCCTTCTGGAACTGCGTGATGTCAGTCTGCGCAGCAGTACCCTGTTCCCGGCGGGTACCGAAAGCCGGATGACAGAAGCACAGAAGCAAATCTGGCTGGATAAGCTTTCGGTGATACGCCAGACACTGGTGCAGCAGCGTCAGCTGTTTGCACAGCATCAGCCGGCACTGTTTGTCAGTGACGACTGGATTGCGCAGATAGAGGAGAGCTTTCTGCCGGTGACAGAGCGCCTCGATAAACTGGTGCAGCAAATGAGCAGCACCCCGTGTTAAGTCTTTCGGCACTGGATCTGGCGCTGGCAGTTAATGAAGGGGAACTCATTGAGGAGATCCTGCTGACACTGCTGGCGGCTCCGCAGCTGGCCTGGTTTTTTGAAAAGCACCCGCGGTTACGCCGTGCGGTGCTGACCGATATGCCGTCATGGCGGAAATCACTGGAAGAACGGGTGAAAGAGGCGCTGGTTCCGGCGGCACTGGCAGATGAGTTCCGTCTTTACCAGCAGAGCACCGCTGCAGACCGGACAGAATTTTACCGCCTGCTGCCGGAAATCCTCAAAGTACTGGAGGACATAAACTCGCCGTTCTCGCCGGAAGCACACCGCCTGCACAGAGATGAGCAGGAAACCACCTCCCATCAGATATTATTCAATCAGCGCTGGCGTATCAGCCTGATTTTACAGGTCACCACCTACCACAAAGAGATCCTGGAGCAGGAAAAAGAACAGCTTCTTGCCGAACTTCAGCAGCATCTGGCACTGAGCGGCAATCTTGATCCGCTGATCAGTGAAAATGAGCAGGCTTCCGGTAAGTTATGGGATCTGGCGAAAGGATCACTGAAATCCCCCGGCCCGGCGGACGATCTCCTGCTGCGTTACAGCGAGTTTTTAAAATCCCAGCCGGAACTGGAAAAACTGGCCTCACTGCTGGGGCGAAGCCAGACAGCAAAATCCGTTCCTCAGGACAGTGCGGTGACAGAGCCGGTCATCATTACCGAGCTGGTGCCGGATCAGACCCCGGAAGAGGTCAGCGGGGTCGGGCTGAGTGATGATGTGCTGCGTCTTCTGCCCGCCGAGCTGGCATTACTCGGTATCAGCGGCCTGGAGCTGGAGTTTTACCGGAAGCTGGCCGAGAAGCAGTTATACACCTACCGGTTACAGGGCGATCACTGGCAGGAACGGCAGGTGATGCGGCCGATCGTTCATCATAAAGATGAAAAACAGCCGCGCGGACCCTTCATTATCTGTATCGATACTTCCGGCTCGATGGGCGGTTTTAATGAGCGCTGCGCCAAAGCGTTTTGTCTCGCGCTGGTCAAAATCGCTATGGCCGATAACCGGCAGTGCCATGTCATGCTCTTCTCCACCGAACAGGTGCATTATGATTTTCTCGGCCCGGACGGTATAGAACAGATGACCCGCTTTCTGCTTCAGAGTTTTAAAGGCGGAACAGACCTGGCATCCTGTCTGACAGAAGCGGCAAAACGGCTGGAAACGCCGCAGTGGCGTGATGCGGATGTGGTGGTGATGTCTGATTTTATTGCCCAGCGGCTGCCGGATGAGGTGGTGAAGCAGGTAAAACGTTCACAGCAGCAGGGAAAACACCGCTTCCATGCGGTAGCCCTGTCCCATTACGGAAAGCCCGGTATCATGCGGATTTTTGATCACATCTGGCGTTTTGATACCGGCTTAAAAAATCGTCTGCTGCGCCGTTTCAGGCAGTGAGCCACCGCGGGCTCACCGTACAGCAAAAGTATTACAGCATATCAGAGATGGTTTCACGCACTTCCGGTGCCCATACACTGCACTGCACCTGGCCGATATGGCTGCGCTGGAGCAGTAACATCACCAGACGTGACTGGCCAATCCCGCCGCCGATCGTCTGCGGCATTTCACCGGCTGCCAGCGATTTGTGCCAGTCCAGCTCCATCCGCACCTGCTGACCGGTCAGATCCAGCTGACGCGCCAGGGTGACCGGGTCAAC
Source organism: Morganella sp. GD04133 (assembly GCF_029835375.1). NCBI lineage: Bacteria > Pseudomonadati > Pseudomonadota > Gammaproteobacteria > Enterobacterales > Morganellaceae > Morganella > Morganella sp. GD04133. The sequence continues at coordinate 12,567 of NZ_JAODZS010000022.1, forward strand.
ACGGATCCCCATTGAGGATATCTCGAACGCATCCTGCAGTACCGGGTTCCACACGATGATATCCCCGTTCAGCCCTTTGTAGCCGTCACTGTTCTCAGTGGTCCAGTCATCATAATCCGGTGCACGGACATCATGAGACTCACCATGAGATAATTGACCGCCGATGCCGATTAAGAAGACGGCACCCAGTTCTTTCGCGATGGCGCGCTCACGGCCTTTGGCATCCAGGTCCGGGTAGCGTGCAAGCAGTTCTTCAGAGTGAATAAAATGAATTTGGTCCGGCAGGAACGGTGTCAGACCAAATTCCTTACTTACTGCAAGTTCTGTTTCTTTTATTGTCTGATATATTTTACTCACTGTCTGCTTCAGATAAGGCAGCGTACGCTCCTCATCTGCCATCACTTTTTCCCAGTCCCACTGATCAACATAGACAGAATGGATTGGGGTTAAGCGATCCTCATCAGGACGCAACGCTTTCATGTCGGTGTACAGACCCTGGCCCGGCTGAAAATCAAAACGCCCTAAGGTTTTGCGTTTCCATTTAGCCAGTGAATGAACGACTTCAAAGGTTGAGCCCGGCAATGATTTAACTTTCACCTGAACCGCTTTTTCGCTGCCGGATAAATTATCCTGAGTACCATCACCCACGCGGCTTAAGATTGGCCCCTGGACTTCAATAAGGCCCAGTTGTTTTTCCAGCAGACGTGAGAAGTAAGACTTCACGAAGCTGATTTGCTGCTGCTGTCGGATGAATGATTTTTCCATGATAATAATCCTTGATATGCGGAACATGTATTGCCTGTGAAATAGATTAAGCAACAGAATGGGGTATAAATTCAATATCCTTTAGCAAAAATACCCTTTGCTATTTATAAAATTCATTTTTATGATGCTAAAAATGAATTTTCGTTAATTTAAGGGGCGTAAAATGGCCGAAATTTATCAGATCGACAATCTGGACCGTGACATACTTCACGCTTTAATGGCGAATGCCCGCACACCTTACGCGGAATTAGCGAAAAAATTTGCCGTCAGTCCCGGTACGATCCATGTCAGGGTCGAGAAAATGAAGCAGGCGGGTATCATCACCGGCACCCGGGTGGATATCAGTGAAAAACAACTGGGGTTTGATGTGACCTGCTTTATCGGCATCATACTGAAAAGCGCCAAAGATTACCCGGCCGCCCTCAGGAAACTCGATAAACTGGATGAAGTGGTGGAAGTCTATTACACCACCGGGCAGTACAGCATCTTTATAAAGGTGATGTGCAAAACAATAGAATCTTTACAGGACGTACTTATCAACAAGATCCAGAGTATTGATGAGATACAGTCCACTGAAACCCTGATCTCCTTACAGAACCCGATCATACGAACGATCCGCCCGTAAGAAAAAATTCTTATAACCACATTATCCACAGGTAGATCCCAGCTGTTTCACAGCGTACAATAGCCGCTCTTTACAGCAGGGGATCACCATGACCACAGTTACTCTCATCACAGGCAGTACCATGGGCAGCGCAGAATATGTTGCTGAACATGTTGCTGAAATACTGGAAAACGCCGGTTTTACCACCGATGTGCAGCACGGGCCTGAAGCGGATGACGTGCCGCAACAGAACAGTACCTGGTTAATAGTCACCTCCACACACGGTGCCGGTGATCTCCCTGAAAATATACAGCCGTTTGCCGATGCGCTGCGTGAGCAGCAGCCGGATCTCAGTTCCGTCCGTTACGGGGCTATCGGGATCGGCAGCAGTGAATATGACACCTTCTGTGGTGCAGTCCGTACACTGGATACCCTGCTCACCTCTCTGGGTGCGAAAAAAATCGGTCAGTCACTCGAAATTGATATTCAGAAACACGACATTCCTGAAGATCCGGCTGAGATCTGGATCGAAGAATGGAAAAATTTACTCTGATTTGCTGATAAAAACAGCGATCAACTGTGGATAACTCAGGGATCAACTTGCGATCAACCCGTAGTTATTCACTGTATAAGATCACTCTCCGTCAGGCCCTGTGAATAAGTAGCCGTTTTGATCCCAGCTTATACTGAACAGGATCAACGGTACTTCACAGGAAATGATCCTTTACAGTTTTATGATCTTTATGGGGATTTAACACTTATCCACAGAGGATCGCGATCCTAATAAAAGATCTAATAAAGAGATCTTTAAATAAAAAGATCTTTATATAATTACCTGCGTCTTTACCGCTCATGGTCAGACGGCAAGAGTTGAGTTATATTCTCTCCCCCGATGCGCTACTGCATTTTGTAATGAAGGTTTAACATGTTTTATCCGGATCATTTTGACGTCATTGTTATCGGCGGTGGCCACGCCGGTACTGAAGCTGCAATGGCAGCGGCACGTATGGGCCGTCAAACACTTTTACTGACTCACAATATCGACACTCTGGGTCAGATGTCCTGCAACCCTGCTATCGGTGGGATCGGTAAAGGGCATCTGGTTAAAGAGATCGATGCACTCGGCGGATTAATGGCACATGCTACTGACCGTGCCGGTATTCAGTTCAGAACCCTGAACGCCAGCAAAGGACCGGCAGTTCATGCCACCCGTGCTCAGGCTGACCGTGTGCTTTACCGTCTGGCTGTGCGCACCGCACTGGAAAACCAGCCTAACCTGATGATTTTCCAGCAGCCGGTTGAAGATCTTATCGTTGAAAACGATACCGTTACCGGTGCAGTAACCCGCATGGGACTGAAATTCAGAGCCAAATCGGTGGTACTGACTGTCGGGACATTCCTGGATGGCAAAATTCACATCGGACTGGAAAATTACAGCGGCGGCCGTGCCGGTGATCCGCCGTCCGTCTCGCTGTCACACCGTCTGCGGGAACTGCCGACGCGTGTCGGTCGTCTGAAAACAGGGACACCGCCGCGTATTGACGCCCGGACCATCGACTTTGCTCAGCTGACGCCACAATTTGGTGACAACCCTATGCCGGTATTCTCCTTCATGGGCAGTGCGGATGAGCATCCTGAACAGATGCCGTGCCATATCACCTACACCAATGAAAAAACCCATGAAGTGATCCGCAATAACCTCGATCGCAGCCCGATGTACGCCGGTGTGATCGAAGGGATCGGCCCGCGTTACTGCCCGTCCATCGAAGACAAAGTGATGCGCTTTGCGGATCGTAACCAGCATCAGATCTTCCTGGAGCCGGAAGGCCTGACAAGCAATGAAATTTACCCGAACGGTATCTCCACCAGCTTACCGTTTGATGTACAGATGCAGATTGTTCACTCGATGAAAGGTATGGAAAACGCACGGATTATGCGTCCGGGTTATGCCATCGAGTATGATTTCTTTGACCCCCGCGACCTGAAACAGACGCTGGAAAGCAAATACCTGCACGGCCTGTTCTTTGCCGGACAAATCAACGGCACCACCGGTTACGAAGAAGCGGCTGCCCAGGGGCTGCTGGCCGGTCTGAACGCCGCCCGCTATTCTGCCGATCAGGAAGGCTGGTTCCCGCGCCGTGATCAGGCGTATATCGGTGTGCTGGTGGACGACCTCTGTACACTCGGTACCAAAGAGCCGTACCGGATGTTTACCTCACGGGCGGAATACCGTCTGATGCTGCGTGAAGACAACGCAGATGCCCGTCTGACCGAAACCGGTCGTGAACTGGGTCTGGTGGATGACGCACGCTGGGCACACTTCAGTGAAAAAATGGAGCTGATCGAGAAAGAGCGTCAGCGCCTGAGAGATATCCGCGTTCACCCGCAGTCCGGAAGCGTGAAAGAGATCAACGCGATCCTGAACACGCCTCTCTCCAAAGAAGCGACCGGGGAAGATCTTCTGCGCCGTCCGGAGATGGACTATAACCGGCTGATGACCCTGAGTGATTTCGCACCGGGGGTTGATTCACCGGCAGCAGCACAGCAGGTGGAAATCCAGGTGAAATACGAAGGGTATATCTCCCGTCAGCAGGATGAAATTCAGCGTCAGCTGCGTAATGAGAACGCCACACTGCCTGTTGATCTCGATTACAAACAGGTGAGCGGGCTGTCTAACGAAGTGGTGGCAAAACTCAACGACCACAAACCGACCTCGATCGGCCAGGCATCGCGGATCTCCGGTATTACACCGGCGGCTATCTCTATCCTGCTGGTCTGGCTGAAAAAGCAGGGCCTTCTGCGGCGGAGTGCGTAACGGATGCGTGATTTACAGCAACAACTTACCGCACTGCTGCGCAGTGCGGATATCCGGCTGACTGATCAGCAGAAACAGCAGCTGACCGGTTATGTGGAGATGCTCCACAAGTGGAACAAAGCTTATAACCTGACCTCTGTCCGCCAGCCGGAACAGATGCTGGTGCGTCATATCATGGACAGTATCGTGGTGGAACCACATCTGACCGGCAGCCGGTTTATTGATGTCGGCACCGGTCCCGGGCTTCCCGGTGTGCCGCTGGCGATTGTCCGTCCTGAGTCTCATTTTGTCCTGCTCGACAGCCTGGGCAAGCGTGTGCGCTTCCTGAAACAGGTTCAGCATGAACTGGGGCTGACCAACATCGAACCGGTTCAGAGCCGCGTGGAAGAGTATCAGGGTGAACCATTTGACGGAGTTATCAGTCGTGCATTTGCATCACTCGACGATATGCTCAGCTGGTGTCATCAACTGCCGGTACCGGAAACCGGGCGCTTTTTTGCACTGAAAGGCAGTGTCCCGGAAGAGGAACTGACCCGGTTACCGGAAGGCATTTCTCTCGTCAGTGTCGAAAAACTGGTTGTGCCAAAACTGGATGAACAGCGTCACTTGGTCATTCTTAAAGCAAACTGAGTTTGCGGTACGTCAAAAAACAGAAATATTTTTAAGGGGACGGAGTCAGCGCATTTTCTGCACCGTCCCTTTGTTTTTCCGGGAATGAAAATAAAATGCGTAACGGGGCCTTTACAAAATGACAACGGCGGATTGATTACTTCCCGGTAAGTTTATCTGCGAAAAATTTCATGCCGGATCATTTTTACTGACAACGTATTATTTCAAAAATATTTATTTTATTTAAAATTAATCTGTAAATATCAGTTAAATATTTATTTTTTCAATTAACTGGTTGATTGATATTGCTATTTTTACAGCGGTTGATCGCTATAAAATGTTAATTCAACTAATGTATTTTATGTTATGTGATTTTTGTCACGTTTCAGAAATGAGTTGTACGTCGTATTCTGAGGTAGGGTAAACTCTATTTTTTGTACGATTTGTGGTGGCGACAAAGAAATTAAATTTTTATTCACTTTTTCGCTACTTATTGATTGAAAACAATCTGGCTGCCCGTATAATTTGCTCGTTTTTGTCTCTTGACACTCTCGCTCAAAGGCAGTTTTATACATCACTCAGTAAGCCTGACCCCGGAAGGTGCACACGGAGAAACTAAATGTCATGTCTGTCTCCCTTTTCAACGGAAAATTGACCAAAAAACTGTTGTTTTTGCAGTTTATGACGTTTGTTGTTCTTAGTGCGCTTTTTTGCATAAAAAGTATCGAATGGGGTGCTTCCGCGCTGGCCGGGGGAGTTGCCGCATGGATACCGAATGCGATTTTTTTGCTGATCAGTAACCGGCAGAAAGCGCATGAGGAACCGCAGTCGTACCGGATTGCATGGTTTTTTGTGGTGGGGGAAGGGTTTAAAGTTATCTTCGCGATAGCGATACTGATGATTGCTTTAGGAGTGTTTAAAGCGGCAGTTGCACCACTGGTCTTGACCTATTTAGCGGTGCTTTTCGTGCAGATTATCGCACCGGCCGTGCTAAGCGGTTAGCGGTTTTAACAACAAAGGGTAAGAGGCATCATGTCTGCATCAGGAGAAAGTTTAACCACAAAAGAGTATATCAGTGGCCACCTGAATAACCTTCAGCTGGACCTGAATACTTTCGAGCTGGTCAATCCCCATGCGAACGCGACTCCATCTTTTTGGACGCTGAACATTGACTCCCTTTTCTTCTCAGTCGTATTAGGTATTTTCTTTTTATGGCTTTTCAGAAGGGTGGCAAAGAAAGCGACAAGTGGCGTTCCCGGGAAATTTCAGACTGCGGTAGAAATGCTTATCGGCTTCGTTGACAGCAACGTCCGTGATATGTATCACGGCAAGAGCAAGGTTATTGCACCTCTCGCATTAACTGTGTTCGTGTGGGTGCTGCTGATGAACGCACTGGACTTATTACCAATCGACTTCATTCCGTATATCGGTGAACACATCCTCGGTTTACCTGCGCTGCGTATCGTTCCGACCGCAGACGTAAGTATCACACTGTCGATGGCGATTGGTGTATTCGTTCTTATCCTCTTTTACAGCTTCAAGATGAAAGGCGTGAAAGGATTTGCAAAAGAGCTGACATTACAGCCTTTTAACCATCCGTTATTCATTCCTGTCAACCTGATTCTGGAAGGGGTAAGCCTGCTGTCAAAACCTGTTTCCCTCGGTCTGCGACTGTTTGGGAACATGTATGCAGGTGAGCTGATCTTCATTCTTATTGCAGGTCTGCTACCGTGGTGGTCACAATGGTTACTGAGCCTTCCGTGGGCGATTTTCCACATACTGATTATTACGTTACAAGCCTTTATTTTCATGGTTCTGACGATCGTCTATCTGTCGATGGCGTCTGAAGAGCATTAATTTTATTACCAATAACTGTGATTTAACTGAAACAAACTGGAGACTGTCATGGAAAACCTGAATATGGATCTGCTGTACATGGCTGCCGCTGTAATGATGGGCCTGGCGGCTATCGGTGCTGCGATCGGTATCGGCATCCTCGGTGGGAAATTTTTAGAAGGCGCTGCACGCCAGCCGGATTTAATCCCTCTGCTGCGTACTCAGTTCTTCATCGTAATGGGTCTGGTTGACGCCATCCCGATGATTGCTGTGGGTCTGGGCTTGTATGTAATGTTTGCGGTTGCGTAGTGATACGGCCACTCCCGGATATTTACATCAACTCAATTAGATAAAGAGGTATTGTGCTGTGAATCTTAACGCAACAATCCTCGGCCAGGCCATCGCGTTTGTCCTGTTTGTTTTGTTCTGTATGAAGTATGTATGGCCACCGATCATGGCGGCCATTGAAAAACGTCAGAAAGAAATTGCTGACGGTTTATCTTCCGCAGAACGTGCTAAAAAGGACCTGGACTTAGCGCAAGCCAATGCGACCGACCAAATGAAAAAAGCGAAAGCGGAAGCATCTGCCCTGATCGATCAAGCGAATAAACAACGCGCTCAGATCATCGATGAGGCAAAAGCAGAAGCGGAAGTTGAACGTAGCAAAATCGTAGCACAGGCGCAGGCGGAAATTGACGCCGAACGCAAACGTGCCCGTGAAGAGTTACGTAAACAGGTCGCCATTTTAGCTGTCGCGGGTGCCGAGAAAATTATTGAACGTTCCGTGGATGAAGCTGCTAACAGCGACATCGTTGATAAACTTGTCGCTGAACTGTAAGGAGGGTGGGGCATGTCAGAAATCGTTACTGTAGCTCGCCCCTACGCCAAAGCAGCTTTTGACTTTGCTGTGGAAAACCGGGCCGTTGAAAAATGGCAGGATATGCTGGCATTTGCCGCGGAAGTGACACGCAATGAGCAGATCGACGATCTGATTTCCGGTTCTTTTGCTCCGGAAACCCTGGCTCAGGCGTTTATCACTGTTTGCGGTGAGCAGATTGACGAGCATGTTCAGAACCTGGTTCGTATCATGGCTGAGAATGGTCGCTTAGTGACCCTGCCGGAAGTTAGCCGTCAGTTCGCAACACTGCGGGCTGCGCTGGAGTCAACTGTTGAGGTTGAAGTCACTTCAGCCGGCGAACTCAATGAACAGCAGCTGGCGAAAATTTCTGCAGCGATGGAAAAACGTCTGTCACGCAAAGTTAAGCTGAATTGCAAAATTGATAAGTCAGTTATCGCGGGGTTTGTATTGCGCGCCGGTGACCTTGTCATCGACAACAGCATTCGCAATCGACTCGAGCGTTTAACCGACGTCTTGCAGTCTTAAGGGGACTGGAGCATATGCAACTGAATTCCACCGAAATCAGCGAACTGATCAAGCAGCGCATTGCTCAGTTCAATGTCGTGAGTGAAGCTCACAACGAAGGTACGATTGTCTCCGTCAACGACGGTATCATTCGTATCCACGGTTTAGCCGAAGTTATGCAGGGTGAGATGATCTCTCTGCCGGGCAACCGTTATGCTATCGCACTTAACCTGGAGCGCGACTCTGTTGGTGCGGTTGTAATGGGTCCTTATGCCGACCTGGCAGAAGGCATGAAAGTCAAATGTACCGGTCGTATTCTGGAAGTGCCGGTTGGCCGTGGCCTGTTAGGCCGTGTGGTCAACACCCTGGGTGAGCCTATCGATGGTAAAGGCCAGGTTGAGCACGATGGTTTCTCACCTGTCGAAGTTATCGCACCGGGTGTTATCGACCGTCAGTCCGTTGATCAGCCTGTACAGACCGGTTATAAGTCTGTCGATGCGATGATTCCAATCGGCCGTGGTCAGCGTGAGCTGGTCATCGGTGACCGTCAGACCGGTAAAACCGCACTGGCAATCGATGCCATCATCAACCAGCGTGATTCCGGCATCAAATGTATTTACGTCGCAATTGGTCAGAAAGCGTCCACTATTGCTAACGTTGTCCGTAAATTAGAAGAGCACAATGCGCTGGCCAACACGATTGTTGTGGTCGCGAGTGCGTCTGAATCTGCGGCACTGCAATACCTGGCGCCGTATTCCGGTTGTGCAATGGGTGAATACTTCCGTGACCGCGGTGAAGACGCGTTAATCATTTATGATGACCTGTCAAAACAAGCGGTTGCTTACCGTCAGATCTCCCTGCTGCTCCGTCGTCCGCCCGGACGTGAAGCCTATCCTGGTGACGTTTTCTATCTGCACTCCCGTCTGCTGGAACGTGCTGCGCGTGTTAACGCGGAATATGTGGAAGCGTTTACCAAGGGTGAAGTGAAAGGCAAAACCGGTTCTCTGACCGCGCTGCCAATCATCGAAACGCAGGCAGGGGACGTATCAGCGTTCGTTCCGACTAACGTTATCTCCATCACTGATGGTCAGATCTTCCTGGAATCCGCACTGTTCAACGCCGGTATCCGTCCTGCGGTTAACCCGGGGATCTCCGTATCCCGTGTGGGTGGTGCAGCACAGACCAAGATCATGAAAAAACTGTCCGGTGGTATCCGTACCGCTCTGGCACAGTATCGTGAACTGGCGGCGTTCTCACAGTTCGCATCTGACCTTGATGATGCAACCCGTAAACAGCTTGACCACGGTCAGAAAGTTACCGAGTTGCTGAAGCAGAAACAGTATGCACCAATGTCAGTGGCACAACAGTCTCTGTCACTGTATGCAGCTGAGCGTGGTTACCTGGAAGATATCGAAATTTCGAAAGTCGTGCCGTTTGAAGCTGCTCTGATTGGCTACGCCACTCGTGAACATGCTGATCTTCTGAAAGAAATCGACCAGACGGGTAGCTATAACGATGATATCGAAGCGAAGTTGAAAAACGTGCTCGATACCTTCAAGGCGACTCAGTCCTGGTAATACTAAACGGCCTGTGTGAACAGTACAGGCCGTCTGGTTCATGAGGAGAGCAAATGGCCGGCGCAAAAGAGATACGTTCTAAGATCGCCAGCGTACAAAATACGCAGAAGATCACTAAAGCGATGGAAATGGTCGCGGCGTCCAAAATGCGTAAAACGCAGGACCGCATGGCGGCCAGCCGTCCTTATGCAGAGACCATCCGCAGTGTGATTGGTCACATTGCATTGGGTAATCTGGAATATAAACATCCATACCTCGAAGAACGCGAGGTTAAGCGTGTCGGGTACCTGGTTGTTTCTACCGACCGTGGTTTGTGTGGTGGTTTGAACATTAACCTGTTCAAGAAGCTGATTGTCGAAATGAAAGACTGGTCTGACAAAGGTGTTCAGACTGATCTGGCTCTGATCGGGTCCAAAGCAGCGTCATTCTTTGCCTCTGTGGGCGGGAATGTGGTTGCTCAGGTTAACGGCATGGGTGATGAACCTTCGCTGGCTGACCTTATCGGTTCGGTAAAAGTCATGCTTCAGGCCTACGACGAAGGTCGTCTTGACAAGCTGTACATTGTAACTAACCGGTTTGTGAATACCATGTCTCAGGTTCCGACCATTGTTCAGGTTCTGCCGTTACCGCCAAGCGATGACGAAAACCTGAAGAAGAAAACCTGGGATTATTTATACGAACCTGATCCTAAAGCGTTACTGGATTCCCTTTTACGGCGCTACATCGAAGCGCTGGTATACCAGGGCGTTGTGGAAAACCTGGCCAGTGAGCAGGCCGCCCGTATGGTTGCAATGAAAGCTGCAACGGATAACGGCGGTAACATGATCAAAGAGCTGAATTTAGTTTACAACAAAGCGCGTCAGGCAAGCATTACACAAGAACTCACCGAGATTGTGTCCGGTGCTGCCGCGGTTTAACACCCGGGTTTTACGAATTACGTAGAGGATTCAAGATGGCTACTGGAAAAATCATCCAGGTTATCGGCGCCGTTGTGGACGTCGAATTTCCTCAGGATGCAGTACCGAAAGTGTACGATGCGCTTGAGGTAAAAAATGGTAATGAAAAACTGGTGCTGGAAGTTCAGCAGCAGTTAGGCGGCGGGGTTGTCCGTTGTATCGCTATGGGTACATCTGATGGTCTGAGCCGTAATCTGGAAGTAACCGATTTAGGCCACCCGATCGAAGTCCCTGTCGGCGTGAAAACCTTAGGACGTATCATGAACGTTCTGGGTGATCCGATCGATATGAAAGGTGACATCGGCGCAGAAGAAAAATGGTCTATTCACCGTGCTGCACCAACATACGAAGAACTGTCTAACTCCCAGGAACTGCTGGAAACAGGTATCAAAGTAATGGACCTGATCTGCCCGTTCGCGAAGGGGGGTAAAGTCGGTCTGTTCGGTGGTGCGGGTGTGGGTAAAACCGTAAACATGATGGAACTGATCCGTAACATCGCGATCGAGCACTCCGGTTACTCTGTATTCGCAGGGGTGGGTGAGCGTACCCGTGAAGGTAACGACTTCTATCATGAAATGACAGACTCCAACGTTCTGGACAAAGTATCACTCGTGTACGGCCAGATGAACGAGCCACCGGGAAACCGTCTGCGCGTTGCGCTGACCGGTCTGACCATGGCGGAAAAATTCCGTGATGAAGGCCGCGACGTACTGCTGTTCGTTGATAACATCTACCGTTATACCCTGGCCGGTACGGAAGTATCCGCGCTGTTAGGCCGTATGCCTTCAGCGGTAGGTTACCAGCCGACACTGGCGGAAGAAATGGGTGTGCTTCAGGAACGTATCACATCGACCAAAACAGGCTCTATCACGTCTGTACAGGCCGTTTACGTCCCTGCCGATGACTTAACTGACCCATCTCCTGCAACGACGTTCGCCCACCTTGATGCGACCGTCGTTCTGAGCCGTCAGATTGCGTCTCTGGGTATTTACCCTGCGGTTGACCCGCTGGATTCCACCAGCCGTCAGCTTGACCCGCTCGTTGTTGGTCAGGAGCACTACGATGTTGCCCGTGGCGTACAGTCAATCCTCCAGCGTTATCAGGAACTGAAAGATATCATCGCAATCCTCGGGATGGATGAGCTGTCAGAAGAAGATAAACTGGTTGTTGCCCGTGCCCGTAAAATCCAGCGCTTCCTGTCTCAGCCGTTCTTCGTGGCAGAAGTCTTCACCGGTTCACCGGGTAAGTTCGTTTCCCTGAAAGACACAATCCGTGGCTTTAAAGGCATCCTGGAAGGTGATTACGATCATCTGCCGGAGCAGGCGTTCTACATGGTGGGTACCATCGAAGAAGCTGTGGAAAAAGCGAAGAAGATTTAATCCGGTTGACAGGAGGCTGATATGTCTGCAATGACGTTTCACCTGACGGTAGTAAGTGCCGAAAAACAACTGTTTAAGGGCTTAGTCCAGAAGATTCAGGTGACAGGCAGTGAAGGTGAGCTGGGTATTTACCCGATGCATACCCCGCTGCTGACTGCCATAAAACCGGGCATGGTACGGATTGTTAAGCAATTTGGTGAAGAAGAGCTGATCTACCTTTCAGGCGGAATGCTCGAAGTACAGCCAAACGGCGTTATCGTACTTGCGGACACGGCTATCCGTGCAAACGATCTGGATGCTGCACTGGCGATGGAATCAAAACGCCGCGCAGAAGAAAACATCCGGAAAGCACATGGTGACGTGGATTATGCTCAGGCATCAGCCGAACTGGCAAAAGCAATTGCAAAATTACGTGTAATTGACGAATTAGCCAAGAAGATGATGTAACCGAGGCAGTTAAAATATAAAAGCCAGTCAGTATCCGCTGACTGGCTTTTTTGCGTTGCGAAATATGTGGTATTTTCGTGTGTAAACAGGTTTACTTGGCACTCTAAAAGAGGAGCGATCAGATTTCTTATGTCTACGAATGCTAAAAGTGTGGTAATTCTCGCTGCGGGTAAAGGTACCCGGATGTACTCCGCGCTGCCGAAGGTATTGCATCACCTGGCGGGCAAACCGATGGTTCAGCATGTGATTGATACTGCCCTTTCACTGGGCGCACAGAACGTGCATCTGGTTTACGGACACGGCGGTGATTTATTACAGAATACGCTGTCGGATCAGAATCTGAACTGGGTTTTACAGGCAGAACAACTGGGAACAGGGCATGCGATGCAGCAGGCTGCACCTCACTTTGCCGATGACGAAGATATTCTGATGCTGTACGGCGATGTTCCGCTGATCGCGGCTGAAACCCTGGAACGCCTGATGGCGGTCAAACCGGAAGGTGGTATTGGTCTGCTGACGGTGATTCTGGATAACCCGGCGGGCTACGGCCGTATTATCCGTGAAAATGGTCAGGTGACCGGGATAATCGAACAGAAAGATGCCTCTGAAGAGCAGCAGAAAATCAACGAAATCAATACCGGTATTCTGGTTGCCAACGGCGGCGATCTCAAACGCTGGTTAGCAAAACTGAACAACAATAATGCGCAGGGTGAATTTTATATCACCGATATTATTGCCATTGCGCATCAGGAAGGGCGTCGTATTGAGACGGCTCATCCGGAAAAACTGAGTGAAATGGAAGGGGTGAATAACCGCCTTCAGCTCGCGGCGCTGGAGCGTATTTATCAGCGTGAACAGGCTGACCGCTTGTTACTCGAAGGTGTGATGATTTTGGATCCGGCCCGTTTTGATCTGCGCGGTACCCTGACACACGGTAAAGATGTCATTATCGACGTGAATGTCATTATCGAAGGCAATGTGACTCTCGGTAATAATGTGGTGATTGGTGCCGGTTGTGTGCTGAAAGACTGCGTTATCGGTGACGGCTCTGTGCTCAGCCCGTATACCGTGGTTGAATCATCCGAAATGGCACGCGGCTGTACTGTCGGGCCGTTTGCCCGCCTGCGTCCGGGGTCTGTGCTGGCGGATAAAGCCCATGTCGGCAACTTTGTCGAAATGAAGAAAGCGACACTCGGTATCGGCTCCAAAGCTGGGCACCTGAGCTACTTGGGGGATGCGGAAATCGGTAACGATGTGAATATCGGTGCCGGAACCATCACCTGTAACTATGATGGTGCAAACAAATTTAAAACCGTGATCGGCGATGATGTTTTTGTCGGCTCTGATACCCAGCTGGTGGCGCCGGTCACTATCGGGAAAGGTGCGACTGTCGGTGCCGGTACAACCGTAACAAAAGATGTGGGTGATAATGAACTGGTGATAAGCCGGGTCAGACAAACCCAGATTACCGGCTGGAAACGCCCGGTAAAAATGAAAAAGTAAATACAATAATAACCCCATATCTACACAGCCCGGGGACACGGCAACGCCGTAAAAACAATCAGGCAGGACATCGTTAAATCAGGAATGTACAACTATGTGTGGAATTGTTGGTGCAGTAGCACAACGTGATATCGCTGAAATTCTGTTAGAAGGGCTTCGTCGTCTGGAATACCGCGGATATGACTCTGCCGGTATGGCGGTTGTGGACAGCGAAGGGCATCTGACCCGTCTGCGTGAAGTCGGCAAAGTGAAAATGCTGGCGGAAGAAGCAGAAAAAACGCCGGTTTCCGGCGGCACCGGTATCGCGCACACACGCTGGGCAACGCATGGCGAACCGCTGGAACGTAACGCACACCCGCATGTTTCCGGGACTATCGCCGTTGTTCATAACGGTATTATTGAAAACTACAGTGAGTTACGGGAATTACTGAAAGGCCGCGGCTATCAGTTCACTTCCGATACGGACACCGAAGTTATCGCTCATCTGGTAAATCATGAGCTTTCTCAGGGTGGTACACTGCGTGAAGCGGTACAGCGTGCTATTCCGCAGCTGCGCGGTGCTTACGGTACGGTAATTATGGATTCCCGTACCCCGGAACTGCTGGTTGCTGCCCGCTCAGGCAGCCCGCTGGTGGTCGGTCTGGGTGTCGGTGAAAACTTCCTCGCCTCTGATCAGCTGGCGCTGCTGCCGGTTACCCGCCGCTTTATCTACCTGGAAGAAGGGGATATCGTCGAAATCACCCGCCGTCATGTGCATATTTTTGACTGCAATGGTGATGAAACTGAGCGTGATGTGATTGAATCCAACGTTCAGTATGATGCCGGTGATAAAGGTATTTACCGTCATTACATGCAGAAAGAGATCTATGAGCAGCCGCTGGCCATCAAAAACACGATGGAAGGGCGTCTGCGTAATGAAACGGTTGAGTTCAGCGAGCTGGGTGAAAAAGCCCGTGATGTGCTGTCCGGTATCGAACATATCCAGATTGTTGCCTGTGGTACGTCATTCAACGCCGGGATGGTATCCCGTTACTGGTTTGAAGCACTGGCAGGTATTCCGTGTGATGTGGAAATTGCCTCTGAATTCCGTTACCGCAAACCGGCCTGCCGTAAGAACAGCCTGCTGATTACGATTTCACAGTCCGGTGAAACCGCAGATACCCTGGCGGCACTGCGTCTGGGTAAAGAACTGGGTTATCTGACCTCTCTGGCTATCTGCAACGTTGCCGGTTCATCACTGATACGTGAATCTGATTTTGCCGTGATGACCAAAGCCGGAACCGAAATCGGTGTCGCTTCCACCAAGGCATTTACCACTCAGCTGACGGTTCTGCTGATGCTGGTAGCCTACCTCGGTCGCCTGAAAGGCAAGGGTGAAGCGCTGGAGCACCGTATTGTGACGGCACTGCATGCACTGCCGAGCCGTATCGAAAGTATGCTGTCTCAGGATAAAGTCATCGAGCAGCTGGCGGAAGATTTCTCTGACAAGAGCCACGCTCTGTTCCTGGGACGCGGGGATCAGTTCCCGATCGCCGTGGAAGGCGCGCTGAAACTCAAAGAGATTTCGTATATCCATGCGGAAGCGTATGCCGCCGGTGAATTAAAACACGGCCCGCTGGCACTGATTGATGCGGATATGCCGGTCATTATTGTGGCACCGAATAACGAACTGCTGGAAAAACTGAAATCCAATATTGAAGAGGTTCGCGCCCGTGGTGGTCTGCTGTATGTCTTCGCCGATAAAGACGCCGGTTTCAGCGACAGCGAAAATATGAAAATTATTCCGCTGCCGTATGTGGAAGAGCTTATTGCCCCAATCTTCTACACCATTCCGTTACAACTGCTCTCTTATCACGTCGCCTTAATTAAAGGCACTGATGTGGATCAGCCGCGTAACCTGGCGAAATCAGTGACGGTTGAATAAGCTGAACCTGATTTAGTTTCAGATAATTAATGAGTAAAGCCCGGCGAGTATCATTGTGATGCACGCCGGGCTTTTTCTATCCCGCCATTTTCATCCTTAAGAAAAACAACATCATTATTTGACTAATAATCATATTTATAAATTAAATGTGATTAGGTTCACTTACTTGTCAGTAATAGAATTTGAATTTATTTCTTTAATAACCAATTATATAGAAAGCCAAAATAAAAAATAAATTAAGATTCAGGCACTAAAAATATCGCAAAATACTAATACTGGAGTAAGTTATGCTTAAAAATATCAGTATAAGAACCGTCATCATCGTCTTTCTCATCTGTAATTTCACTACAATTAATATTATCTTTCTCTTGTCTCTGCCCGCACTGATTAAATTAGTCATGCTTAATATTGTGTGTGTTTTTACGTTCATCTGCTCATGGTTTTACATTACGACGTATCTGGTGAAGCCAATCAATGCCGTGAAAAACAGTATTGATGAGGTCAATGCCGGTAACTTATCGGTGCGGATCCCGGTTTTTGGTAATAACTGTGCCGGACGCCTGATCCCCGGAGTGAATCAGCTGGCGGAAAGCCTTTCTCTGCTGGTCAGTGAGATCCGCAGTTCATCAGATTCCGCATCGGTGTTATCTGAACAGCTGGCAATGCGCAGTTTTGAGTTATCTGCCAAGACGGAGCAGCAATCAGCCATGCTGGTGGAAACGGCATCCAATATGGAGGAGATTGCCGTCGGGACTAAAAATAATGCGGAGAATACGGTGCTGGTCAGTGAGCATGCGCAGGAAGCAACGGAGTTTGCCGTATATGGCGGTAAACTGATGGCGGAAGTGGCTGCGAATATGCATTCTATTAATGAGTGTACTAATAAGATGACTGAAATCATCACCCTGATTGATTCTATTGCCTTCCAGACCAACATTCTGGCACTGAATGCCGCTGTAGAGGCCGCCCGTGCCGGTGAGCACGGCAGAGGGTTTACCGTGGTTGCCGGTGAGGTCAGAAATCTGGCTCACCGCAGTTCAGAATCTGCCAAAAATATTAAATCTCTGATTTCCGTGACAACCGATAATGTTAAACAGGGTGAGGATATTGTTCACCGCGCCGAAGTGAATATGAATAAGATTGTTGAGGGTGCGGAGCGGGTAAATGGCCTGATGGCGCAGATCTCTGTTTCCACGCAGCAGCAGCAACAGGGTATTGAGCAGATAGCAACAGCCCTTTCCGAGCTGGAACAGGCAACGCAGGGCAGTGTGATGATCGCTGATGAGCTTGCCGGTTCTTCTGATGCGCTTAAGGCTCAGGTTGCGGATTTACAGTCACGGACACGGGATTTCCGCCTGACGGATCACGCCGCTGTTCAGCCACACAGCAAACCGGCATTAAATACCGGTAAACGGGCCGCGCGGTTTGCCGCATCAGCTCAGGCATGATTACCGAAAACCTGAATCGCCTGCTGTAATCGTGAGGAGCGCCGTGTCAGTTCAGAGGTGGCACCGGTGACATTATTGACCATGTCAGTATTGTTGCCGGTCATGGTACCGATACGGGCGACAGATTCATTGATAAGCTCCAGCGCCTGAGTCTGCTCTTTGGTGGCAAGGCCGATTTCATTGATCATGGATGACATTTTCAGCACATCGGTGACCATCTCCCCGAGCTGGGTTTCAGTCTGCTCTGCCATTGTCACGCCGGTGCGGACATTGGCTGCATTTTTTTCAATCAGGATTTTTATCTCTTTGGCGGCAGCGGCGGAATGCAGCGCCAGGTTGCGCACTTCTGCAGCCACAACAGAAAAGCCCCGTCCGGCCTCCCCTGCCCGGGCGGCTTCCACCGACGCATTCAGCGCCAGAATATTAGTCTGAAAGGCAATACGGTCAATCACACCGATGATATCAACGATCTGATTATTATCCGCAGAAATGGTATGCATCATATCGATGGTTTTCTGCATGGTTTCGTTGCTTTGTGTTGCACTGTTACTCGCATTACCGGCGATATTCATCGTCAGATAAACACTTTCGGCGGTCTGCTGTACCGCGCTGCTGATCTCCTCTATGGCGACCGCAGTTTGCTGCAGATGGGCGGATGCTTCTTCAGAGCGGGTATGTAACGCAGTGGTTTCCTGTAAAACCCGCTGGTTGATAGCGCGGATCCCGGCAACCTGTGTGCTGACATCATCCACCAGCGAGTTCAGGTTAAGTCCTGACTGATTCACCAGGCGCATCAGCAGCCCGATTTCATCCACTCTGTCCATGTGTACCGGATCCGGTTTCCGCCCGGAGACGACTTTTTTCATCTGTGACAGCAGTAATTTAACCGGCTGAGAAACCTGTGACTTGAGATACACCGACAGCAGAAGAAATAAAGCCGCCACACCACCCGCCTGAATAAACGGGTTTAACGGTGAAAATACCAGCGCCAGGGTTAATAACATGACAGTTAATAAGGAATAATTAATCCGCTGCCCGACCGGCAGCCATTTCAGTAATGATAAAAATGCCAGTTTCCCTTTGCGGATAATAATGCCCTTAAAAAGACGGTATCCGTTTAATTTATTATTCTTTAACCTGCTGTAAAGTGAGGCGCTTTTTTTTATTTCATCACGGGTTGGTACGGTCCGGACAGAAATATAGCCGGTTAATTTTTTATCGTGCCATACCGGGGTGACATTTGCCCGCACCCAGTAATGATCGCCGTTACGGCAGCGGTTCCTGATAATACCTGTCCAGCTGTCGCCCTGTTGCAGGGTATACCACATATCAGCAAAAGCAGCAGGGGGCATATCCGGATGGCGGATAATATTATGAGGCTGCCCGGTTAATTGCCCTTCCTCAAACCCGCTTGCGGTAATAAATGCAGAGTTTGCATAGGTTATATGGCTCTGGGTGTCAGTGGTTGACATTAATATTGCATTATCGTTAAGTAAGTATTCATGCTGTGTGACAGGCATGTTGTTTTTCATGATAACCCCGGGTGATATAAAATAATGACAAAATAGTCTTCCGCACTGTTAAAAGACAGTACGGAATGGTTGTTTTATTTTTTGGCTAATATATTCGCAATTGACCGGGAAATATAGATTTTTTTATTTTTAAAAATTATTTTTTGTCATGGAAATGAAACAATTTAAGCGATCTTTAATTATTAAATTAATATTATTCGTATTCTGGTTTGTTGATGTGACAACCTTTTTTATGTTATTCGTTTTTTATCCCGGATAGGGATTTTAAATTTAAATAAATCTGAGTTTCGGAATTTTAAAATCATTACTTAACCGTAATTTTCAGTGCAGACAATAACAGTGTTTTTAAGGTAAATATGTACCGGTTATCTGGCCGGATGATCAGGAATGTGGCGCAGCGTCATTTCGGCGATATTCAGCGATTCCGGAAGGGCGATACGGTAAGTGCAGAACACTTTTCTCAGATTCATGTCCACAACGATGGTGTCGAGCTGTAAATTTTTCGGGATGGAAAACCCGAGACCGGAGCTGATAAACACAAACAGGTTCTCCACCGGAACATAAAACAGCACATGCTGGCGTTCAAGTTCAGTGGCGGAGACCAGACCGAACAGTTTCAGCGGCAGTTTATTACCGGCTTTAAGATGCGGGATTTGCAGTGTCGGGTGGGCACCGCACCAGTAATTGAGGTTATCCGGTGTCTGCGGCGGGCGTGATGATACCGGGTCATAATGACCGGCATACTCTGCCCGTTCCTGCCAGGTCCGGCCGAAAAAGCCGAAACCGTCCGGACGGAGTATCTGACTGATATGCTCTGCCGGGATATCAGGGGATTCTATCTGATGTGCCGGTAGTTGTGTTTTATCACACTGCGCCAGAAATTCCGCCGGATACCAGCCCATACCAATCGGGTTTGCCGGAGAGGTAAAAACGCGGTTACCGGTGCTGTATGTCCCGCCGGAGGCATATTCATAACGGATATCAAGATAACGGACAGGTTCAGATTTTGTCAGAAACCACTCGCTATCCTCTTTTGTCCAGTAACGGGGGCCGAATATGCGCAGGACTTTCTGATATTTTCCGATCTGAATACCGACATCAAAAACCGGTACCGGATTATTCTCCGGTACAAATGCGGTGGCGTTAATAACAATATCGGTTTTCGGTTTATAAGGGGCTAAATCACTTTCATATTCAATACTGGTATCAACCATTTCACTGTAACTGATATCCGTATAATTCAGCATGGATTGTTCCGGGGATATAACCAGCTGACTCTGACCATCACGGTTATTTATCCGGATATCATACGTAATACGTGACGCAACAATATGAAATGTATCATGTTGCTGATTGTCGCTGTCAAAGTTTAGTGCCGGAAAAATAGTGTGATTGACAAAATTCATAACATTAGCCTTTATAACAGATAAAAAATCACAACAATAAGTAATTTCCCTCGGGCTGATGTAATACAGGGCAGATAGAATAATCTCCTATGTATAAACACGATATTTTTACGAATTCAGCCGGTTTTTAGTACCGCTTAATGTAACCTTTTCCCGGGAAAATAATATAAGAGTTAGCCGATATTCTTTTTATTATTTACCGGGTTTGGAGAGTAAGGAACCGTAAGCAAAGTTCAGTAGTCTTTTTATATAGTTATTGTTTTATTTATCAATAAATTATGTATCCTCACTGAACGTTTTTAGTTCCCCCTTGCTGATGGATTCCGTAAAATAGCTATTATTCCGGAAATATTCGATGGTTTCCGTCCATGCTTTGGATAACGAATCAGCTACTGCCTTCCTGCATTCCGTCGCGGCACATAGGCTTTGGAAGCTTTCGTAATTCGAGATGAATTTTGATTCGTCCTTTTTTCGCTTTCGCGGAGATGCACGCAATTGCAGATTCAGCCTGGGCTCACACTGGTTGGCGACCCAGAGAACCTCATGAATTGAGTGACCTCCATCGTAATTCAGAAACATGGTGATACCAAGCAATGCTGATTGCGGATCAATGTGTTTGCCCTCGTCCCGCAAGTGCGCAATGATGCCCAGCATAATATTTGTTGAACCGGAAACACCGTTCGCATAAGGGATACCATGTAATAGCGCTTGTTGTACCGGCATGGGAATATTGACGGTTCGCGGACGAGTCTGCAAGGAGGGCCGGTTAGTCGTCGTCATCCACACTTTACTGACGGCTGCTGGTTGATGACGGAGTGTAATACCTGCCGTAGGTACAGGTATGACACTGTTATGATTATTCACTGTGATACGACCGTTATTTTTTTTTATATGTGTCGAATAATTTTTATTCGTTTTGCATATCCAGTCCCTCTTGATACCTGACTTCCTTAACGCAGCGAATACGTTAACTGAAAGATAAGGTATAGCGATACACTGCTGTCCGTTTGCTACGTTGCTCCGCAAAAGTTTTTGGAGAAGCATATCGGAACGCGGCCATGTTGACCGGGCAAGCATATCGATACTATCTACTTTTCCAAACCAGAAGCGGGCATTATTCGCTACCTGCTTTTGCAGATAACGGATGACCTTCTGCCGGATACGCAGGGGTAAATCCGCCACCAGGTCTGCTACACCGCTTCCTATTTTTTGCATGTCCGACAAAATATCTTCCGGTGGATTATCTACCAGGTTCGCGATCCAGCGAGACTCAAACACTCGTCCATAAATGTTATCGTGCAAGCGGGTCAGCGGGGTATCCTGCACGGAAGCCGGTAGTTGACCAAGCAGGCTTTTCGATTTAGAAGCTGAATCGCTCCCGGGTCTGCAGGCAGCAACATCGGCCAGTTCTGAAAGCCCGTTACTGCGTAGTACATCGCTGTCACGTTGCAATGCATTTGTTGTAGCTTTAATCGTCAGGTTATGTTCCATCCACCGGGTTTGCTGCCCTTTGAGCAAACCCGTTATTAAGCTTCTGGCGGATTCGTCTGTTGTTGTGGTCATTGCTTCCTGCAACATGCTGATCCAATGTATGGTCACTTCTGTCGGTGTCCGGCAAATTTCGTCCCGTGACGCCATTGATGGCCCTAGTGCACGATATTTACTTTTTAACTCGTTTTCGAATGCAGATGTTGACATTCTCCGCAGATCAGCTGCCGTCACACGGGAATTCCCGCAGAGCTCTTTGAGATAAGGTTTGAAAGCCGGGCACGTATTGATATAGTCAGTTGCGTCGGTTGCGCGCTTGAGTAACGCCGGCGTTGCTGTGACTTTGTCCTTTTTTTCCAGATAGAGAGCGCTTCCCGTCATGGTCGTTCGCATGAGCAGGACATCTGTATCTGACACGTTTCTGGTGAGCAAACAGCAAAGCCCGGCGACGGAGGGGGGATCATCAGATAACCCATTGTGAGCTTCAACCTCGTGATGACTGATTACTTCAAGAGTGGTCCGTTGCACCACCGGATCTGGCATGATGGGCTCAATTGCCTGCTTTCTGAGGGCTAATTGTTGCTGGTTTGCGCCAATGCAGGTAAGTATTGTACGGGCTGTTAAGCCATCGATGACCCGCCCCGGTTGACAGTGAAGTCCAAGCAGGAGACGCGCAGACTTAGCCTCGTATTCGCCAAGTCCGTCACGGATTGCATTGATGAACGCGGCGTTGGCTGCCTTGTTGTGATGTAATTCGTGCCTGGAAAACGCGTAATGCCGGAAGATCGGGATCCCCGCCAGATACGAGAGGATCTTTCCGCCGATGGAATAGGGCGTTGCAATAACACCTGATTCATTCAGCTGCTTTGATGATGTTGTGCTCAGCCGGACTGAAGGGCTGGCAGGAATAGACGAGAGGAAAGCAGTCATATCAATTCACAGCCTTTTCGTGTCAATTTTTTCACTGAACCGGCATACGGAGTCACGTACCCGCCCGATCTGCCCGGAGAACTGTTCCATTGCGGCGATGAGTTCCTCTGCAGTCCCGGCATGAGACCACCGTTGTAATATCAGCGATCTTGTCGTTTCCTCAACGGAGATTACGGGGAAATCTGACTTAACTGCGTTGAGGTTGGATATCAGGCAAGCCGCAAGCAGCCGTTCTGAAGTTTCATCCGGAAGCGAATCCACAAATCCGGTCAGTACGAAACCCTCACGTACCTCTTCAACCAGGACAACGGTCTCCCCAAACGTAAAAGTAAGACAACCTTCGTCAAAAGCCAGCCCTTCGAAGCCGGGCCGTGACCCCAACTCCGGGGCTATTTGGTGTAAGCGGGAGTCTGTTATTTTCTGATGCATGGTGATCCGGAATAGCTAACGATGTAAAAGTATATTTTCCTGACGAAACCTTAGATTTCGGTAAGCAGCCGGGAATTAACTCAGCCTCCTCTTATTAATAGACCGAATACCAAACATAAACTATAAGATAAAAACCTGAGAGCTTAGATGACTGGTTGTGAAGCGACTCAGGGTAACGATACTGCAGGCGGTAAATAAATGTTTATCAGGCAGAAAAATTGAGACAGGCCGCTCCCCGGGCACCGCCGGAATCGCCGTAACGGGCTTTATGAATGGCAGGCAGTGAGGCAACACCGTAGAGATACTGCGGCAGGTATTCCGGCAGCAGGCGGTAAATTTCCTCAAATTGTGATAATCCGCCGCCGATCACCAGTAAATCAGGATCAAAGACACTCAGTACATTCCCCAGATAGTGAGCGAGCAGCGACATATACCGCTCAACGTGCAATTTTGCATTATGGTCACCATCGTAGTAACGGGTGATAATATCAACCACACTGAGTTTTTCACCGTAAAATGCCGTGAAAATCCGCTCAAATCCCGGGCCGGAAAGATAGGTTTCAAAACAGCCGGTTTTTCCGCAGCCACAGAGGGTCTCCGGAACCTGATGGCCGAGAAGTTTATCCCCTTCCAGCGTCATATTGATGTGACCGATTTCACCGGCAATCCCGTTTTTCCCCGGTAACACGGTGCCGTTAATCACAAAGCCGCCGCCGACACCGGTGCCGAGGATCAGTCCCAGTACTGTCGGGTAGTGGCGGAATGCCGGATCCCAGGCTTCGGAAAGTGCAAAGCAGTTGGCGTCATTTTCAATTTTTACCGGGCGCTGCAGTATCGTTTCCAGATCACGGCGCAGCGGCTGATACTGCGCGGCGGGCACATTGGTGGTAAATACCGTTCCTTTTTCATGATTCACAATACCGGGAACGCCGATGCCGATTTTTCCTTTGCATCCGAGTTCGCTATCCGCCTGTTCTGTCAGCTGCCGGAATGCCTCAAGCAGCGCGGCGTAGCTTTCTTTCGGTGTTGCGATACGCTTTTGCCAGACCGGTTCCAGTGCTTCATTAAAAACGGCAAGCTCAATTTTTGTCCCGCCCATATCAAAACCGTAATACATGATGATTCCGCCCTGTTCTGATCACTGTTGTGTTATCCCCAGCATAAAGCACCGGCGGCCGGATGAGAACCCGCTGCCTGATATAAGTCCGGCTTCTGAACAGCGGGGGATCATCAATAAATTCACTTGCACCGTTATTCATATTTTGTCAGGTTAAGTATATTGCAAACGCAGTTCAGATGAGAATAAAAGGAAACATCACGATGAAAAATGTGGGATTTGTCGGCTGGCGCGGGATGGTGGGGTCGGTGCTGATGCAGCGCATGACAGAAGAGCGGGATTTTGACGGGATCCGTCCGGTATTTTTCTCAACCTCGCAGAGCGGCGGGGAAGCGCCGTCATTCGGCGGGCACCGCAGTACGTTACAGGATGCATTTGATATTGATGCACTGCGCTCACTCGACATTATTATCAGCTGTCAGGGCGGCGATTACACCAATGATGTCTATCCGAAGCTGCGTCAGAGCGGCTGGGACGGTTACTGGATTGATGCGGCATCAGCACTGCGGATGAATGATGACGCCATCATTATTCTCGACCCGGTGAACGGTAAGCATATAGAAGAAGGGCTGAATCGCGGCATTAAAACATTTGTCGGCGGTAACTGTACGGTCAGCCTGATGCTGATGTCACTGGGCGGCCTGTTTGAGGCGGATCTGGTGGAATGGGCTTCTGTGGCAACTTACCAGGCGGCATCCGGTGCCGGCGCGCGCCATATGCGTGAGCTGCTGATGCAGATGGGGGCATTGAACGCCCATGTGGTGAAAGAATTGCAGGATCCGGCTTCCGCGATTCTGGATATTGAACGCAAAGTCACTGAATTTACCCGCAGCGGTGCATTACCGGCGGAACAGTTCGGCGTACCGCTGGCCGGGAGCCTGATCCCGTGGATTGATAAGCAGCTGGATAACGGCCAGAGCCGTGAAGAGTGGAAAGGGCAGGCTGAAACCAACAAAATCCTGTCACGCGGTCAGAATATTATTCCGGTGGATGGCCTGTGTGTCCGTATCGGCGCTCTGCGCTGCCACAGCCAGGCATTTACCCTGAAACTGAAGAAAGATCTGCCGGTTGCGGAGATTGAGTCATTGCTGGCTGCCCATAATGAGTGGGTGCGTGTGGTGCCGAATGATCGCGATATTACTGTGCGTGAGCTGACTCCGGCGGCGGTCACCGGCACACTGAAAACACCGGTCGGGCGCATCCGTAAACTGAATATGGGGCCGGATTATATCTCTGCATTTACGGTGGGTGACCAGCTTCTGTGGGGTGCCGCAGAGCCGTTACGCAGAATGCTGAATATTTTATTAAAATAGTAACAATAATCTGGTATTTATCACAAAAGTAGACTCATGTGTTGATTTTTTCACATGGGTCATTTTTTTCATTTGTGTTTTGCTTTTTTTGCAGTATCAGCATCTTCTCACTGACTGAACCGGTTAAACGACAGCCTGAATGTGTTTTTTACGGCTGAAAAACAGATATCAGACCTATATTGCCGGGATTATGGTTACATTCCGTTTATTGTTTGTTATTTGCACAAAATGTGCCGGTAACACTTTATTCCTCTCCCTTTTTTATTTTCCTGTTAAAACAGTACATATAATGTGTTGTCTATTTCCGATACTGTTTTATAGCGGTTATTTATTCTTCATAAGAATTAAAATCCGGGTTACCAGCCAAACAACCTGACATCGTGTTTATATTCAGCGGTATGTTTTAAATGTCCGGCTATATCTGTCTCTTTCCTGCTTTTTTATCTGTGATTTCTGCTTCTGTAAAAATGGCTTGATTCGGGTAAGAAAAAAAGACATCAATCTATGTTCATCCTTATTACACGATTTTTCCGGTTATTCATTCTTTTTTCGTTAATTTTATCCTGTGGCGTATTTATATAAAGAGGTATTAATTTCACAAAAATGTAACGTAATAAATAAATGTTTCTTTTGTGTTAATCCTGGATTTTAATCAGTTCAATTTATTTATTACTGTCGTAAAAAGATAAATAACATAAGAAATTGTAAATATTAACTCATCTTACAGATTTGAAAGTTGTGTATTTCATAAGCTAATATACATAGGTTACTTCACTGAACGCACGGTTTTAAGCGGGTATTTCTCTGTGTTCCCGTCATTACCCGTGAGCAGGATAACAATAGAGTTAATTAATTTTAACTATCAATAAGTGATCTGAGAAGGAGGCTTTATGTCTCTTCATGCAGTGAAAGGTAAAAATAGTTCAGAATTTATTGATATTTACGCATCAACGGACTCGGATGCAAAACTCCCTAAATACAAAATGCCGGAAGATAGCAGTGACCCGCGGATTATTTACAGTGTAGTCCGCGATGAATTACTGCTGGATGGTAACTCCCGTCAGAATCTGGCGACATTTTGTACAACCTGGGTTGAGGATGAAGTCAAACAGCTGATGACAGACAGTGTCGATAAAAACATGATCGACAAAGATGAATATCCGCAAACGGCTGAAATTGAAAGCCGCTGCGTGCATATTATTGCTGACCTGTGGAATTCCCCGCAGGCACAGGAAACCATCGGCTGCTCTACCACCGGCTCCAGCGAGGCAGCAATGCTCGGCGGGCTGGCAATGAAATGGCGCTGGCGTAAAAACCGCGAAAAACAGGGGAAAGATACCAGTAAGCCGAACCTGGTAACCGGCCCGGTACAGGTATGCTGGGAAAAATTTGCCCGCTATTTTGATGTTGAACTCCGTCAGATCCCGCTGGAAGGCGATGCTCTCGGTATGCAGCCGTCTGATCTGCGCAAATATTGCGATGAAAACACCATCGGCGTGGTGGCAACACTGGGGGTGACGTTTACCGGGATTTATGAGCCGGTGGCGGAACTGGCAAAAGAACTGGATGCAATACAGCGGGATACCGGTCTTGATATTCCGCTGCATGTTGACGGTGCCAGCGGCGGATTTATTGCGCCGTTTATCCAGCCGGAACTGGTGTGGGATTTCCGGATTGAGCGGGTGAAATCCATTAACAGCTCCGGACACAAATACGGCTTGTCACCGCTGGGTGTCGGCTGGGTGGTCTGGCGCAGCAAAGAAGACCTGCCGGAAGAGCTGGTTTTCAATGTCGATTATCTCGGCGGCAATATGCCGACATTTGCACTGAATTTTTCCCGTCCCGGCGGGCAAATCATTGCACAGTATTATAACTTCCTGCGTCTGGGACGCGCTGGTTATACCAAAATTCAGCAGGCGTGTGCAGATACTGCGCAATGGCTTGCGGATGAACTGAATAAGCTGGGGATTTTCGACCTGGTGTATGACGGTCGCGGCGCACTGCCGGCGGTGGCTTACAAGCTGAAACCGGGCGTGACACAGTTCAATCTGTATGACCTTTCCGATCGCATCCGCACACGCGGCTGGCTGATAGCGTCGTATCCGCTTCCTGCGGACAGAGAAAAAACCGTTGTTCAGCGTATTATGGTCCGCCACGGTGTCAGCCGTGACCTGGCCGCACTGCTGCTGGATGATATCAAACGGGCTATCGATCACTTCAGGCAAAATCCGGTGGTGAACTCCACGGCTAAAGCAACCTTCCATCACGGTTAATTAACAACGACCTCCGGCTGGTATCCGCAGCCGGAGGCTCTCACTCATTATCCTCCGGGGTGCTTTTATGACTGATACTTCAACCAAAAAACCGTCTTCCGGTGCAGCGAAACTGACTGTCGGCACACTTATCGTCATGAATATTGTGGCGGTGGTGAGCCTGCGTGGTTTGCCTGCCGAAGCGGAATACGGTCTCAGTGCGATTTTCTATTATCTGTTTGCGGCGGTGTTCTTTCTGATCCCCGTATCACTGGTTGCCGCTGAACTGGCTACCGGCTGGTCGGAAAAAGGCGGGGTATTCCGCTGGGTCGGCGAGGCGTTCGGGCCGCGTCTGGCATTTCTGGCGATGGCAATGCTGTGGATTGAGGTGACGGTCTGGTTCCCGACCGGGCTGACATTCGGGGCGGTATCACTCGCCTTTATCAATCCGCATCAGGCATTTGATGAAGCGCTGGCAGCCAATAAATTCTTTGTGCTCGGTGTTGTGCTGTTTATCTACTGGCTGGCGACGTTTATTGCCTTTAAAGGGGTCGGCGCATTTGCCCGGGTATCAAAATGGGGCGGGATTATCGGGACGATTGTTCCGGCGATCATTCTGATTGTGCTCGGTTTCTCCTATCTGTTCAGCGGCCAGACGCCGCAGATTGACCTGGCGTGGGATCAGGTTCTGCCGGATTTCTCAAACTTCGATAACATTGTGCTGGCGGCCAGTATTTTCCTGTTTTACGCCGGGATGGAAATGAACGCCATTCACGTAAAAGACATTGATAACCCGACCAAAAACTACCCGAAAGCCATTATTCTGGCGGCGGCGGGTACGGTAGCTATCTTTGTGCTGGGCACGCTGGCGATCGCCTTTATCATTCCTCAGTCCGATATCAGCCTGACTCAGAGCCTGCTGGTGGCTTACGATGATATGTTCAAATGGGCACATATTCCGTGGATGGGGCCGATTGTCGCCGTCATGCTGGCTATCGGCGTGCTGGCGAGTGTCGTAACCTGGGTTGCCGGGCCGTCTTCCGGTCTTCTGGAAGTGGCGAAAGCGGGCTATCTGCCGCACTGGTTCCAGCATACCAACAAGAACGGAATGGCGACACATATCCTGCTGGTACAGGCCGTGCTGGTTTCTCTGCTGGCGGTGCTGTTTGTGGTGCTGCCGTCCGTGCAGGCGGCCTATCAGATCCTCAGTCAGCTGACGGTTATTCTCTATCTGATTATGTATATGCTGATGTTCAGCGCCGCGATTTACCTGCGCTTCAGTCAGCCGCAGCGTGCCCGTCCGTACCGGATCCCCGGTGGTAATGCGGGGATGATTATCCTCGGCGGTATGGGGCTGCTCGGTTCATTAACCGCGTTTCTGTTCAGCTTTATCCCGCCGGCACAGATTGCCGTCGGCAGCCCGGAAGTGTATGTGGGGGCGCTGATCGGACTGACCGTTCTGTTCGTTCTTCTTCCGTTTGTTGTTTATCAGATCCGTAAACCCGGCTGGCGTGATCCGGACAGTGATTTCGCACCGTTTACATGGGAAAACAAAGGAAAAGCATCATGACAGATTTAACAGCAATCAAGCAGGCGGTGACCAATGCCTGGCAGCAGTTTCATCAGGCTCCCGGCGGTGCGAATGCGGACTATATTCCGTTCCTGGCTAATATCCCGTCCGGCCTGGCAGCGGTTGCGGTAGTCACTGTGCAGGGCGATGTGATCAGCAGTGGTGACGCTGATTACCGGTTTGCCATTGAGTCAATTTCCAAAGTCTGCACGCTGGCACTGGCGCTGGAGGATATCGGCCCGCAGGCGGTGCAGGATCAGATTGGTGCCGATCCGACCGGGTTGCCGTTTAATTCAGTGATGGCGCTGGAACTGCATAACGACAAACCGTTGTCGCCGCTGGTGAATGCCGGTGCGATAGCGACCGTCAGTGCGGTAACCGCAAAAACTGCTGATGAACGCTGGCAGCGCATCCTGACCATGCAACGCCGTCTCGGGTCGGAGAATATTGCACTGTCGGATGAACTGAATCAGTCGGAGCAAACCACCAATTTCCATAACCGGGGCATATCCTGGTTGCTTTATGCGGCTCAAAACCTCTATTGTGACCCGATGGAGGCCTGTGATGTGTATACCCGTCAGTGCTCCACACTGCTGACCACCAAAGAGCTGGCTACAATGGGTGCGACACTGGCCGGACACGGTAAAAACCCGGTAACCGGTGAGCAGGTACTGAACCCGGCGCATACCCCGTTTGTCCTGGCGGAAATGACCATGGAAGGGCTGTACGGTCGCTCCGGTGACTGGGCATACACGGTCGGGTTACCGGGTAAAAGCGGGGTCGGCGGGGGGATCCTCGCAGTGGTACCGGGTGTGATGGGTATCGCGGCATTTTCACCGCCGCTGGATGATGACGGAAACAGCGTCAGAGGCCAGAAAATGGTGGCGTCGGTTGCTGCCGCACTGGGATATAACCTTTACCGGTGATCCCGCTGACAACGATAACGCCCGGATTTCCGGGCGTTATCAGCTATAAACTAACGCCGGTGGCAGCATCTATTTTGTTTCAGGAGTCGGGTATGAAGTCAGTGTCATCAGAAAAGCCGTTAACGCTGTTACAGGTTATTGCGCTGGGGATCGGCGCGATGGTCGGTGCCGGGATTTTTGCCCTGCTGGGGCAGACCGCGCTGATTATGCAGTCTGCAACATGGATTGCCTTTGCCTGCGGCGGTCTGGTTGCGTTATTTGCCGGTTATGCCTATGCCCGGCTGTCCGCCTGCTACCCCTCGCCGGGTGGCATTATTGATTTCTTCCGGCTGTCATTTCCCGCTGTTCTGACGATTGCTTTATCCTTTTTGTATCTTGTTACGCTGATCCTGACGGTGGCGATGGTGGCAAGAGCGTTCGGAGCTTACGCCGTTCAGCTTTTTCATCAGGGCAATGAATCGGCCTTATTACCGGAAGTGTATACCGCGTTTATTATTATCGCGGTCGGTCTGATGAATATCACCGGCAGCCATGCGGTTGGTAAAGTTGAAGTTCTTCTGGTGGGCACCAAACTGGTGATTATTATCGCCCTGGTGGCGACGGGTGTATTTACCGTGGATACAACACTGCTGAATATCAGCACGTTTTCCGGTGATACCCTTTTTTCCGCCGTCGGGCTGACGTTTTTCGCCTATGCTGGGTTCGGCATGATGGCAAATGCCTCAGATAAAGTGGCAAATCCCGGCCGGGTGATGCCGAAGGCATTTATGATCGCCATTTTATTCACGATTGCGCTGTATATCAGCCTGGCGCTGGTATTACTCGGCAATCTCTCGCCGTCTGATCTGGTACGTTATGCCGATACCGCTGTGGCTCAGGTGGCTTATCCCGTATGGGGAAAAACCGGTTTTGTGATTGTGGCCGCCGCCGCGCTGCTGGCGACAACATCCGCCATTAATGCCACCCTGTTTTCCGCCTTCAATATCACCGACAGAATGTGCAGCACCGGTATTCTGCCGGATTCCTGGGGCAAAACGGTATTCCGGCAGGGTACGCTGGTGAATATTCTGCTTATTCTTCTGACATTGTTGCTGGCGCTGTTCCTGAATCTCAGTGACTTGGCAAATGTCGCCAGTTTTACGTTCCTCCTGTGTTATCTGATGGTGCTGGTGGTGGCGTGGCGTCAGAGCGCGGTAATCCGGGCATCAAAACTCATTACCGGTACCGGGATTGTCCTTGTCACTGCGGTATTGGCCGGGTTTGTGGTGACGTTGCTGAGCGGAGGGTTTATTTCTGTCAGTGTGATTGCTGCGGCGCTTATTCTCTGTCTGGCTGCCGGTTATCTGCGGAAACGGAGCCGGAAAGATGAATGAATGGCTCGATAATATTCTGCTCAATTATGTGACGTTTGTGTCGCTGTTCAGCCCTCCGGCGACCATCACTGCCGCCACGATTATCCTCGGCCGGATTGACCGGAACATATTGTGGCAAATCGCCTGGAAAATTGCGGCGGGATACACACTGGTCATGCTGGTGGTTATCTGGCTGGGGAACTGGCTGCTGACGGCTCTCGGGCTGAGTGCGGATGCCCTGACTGTCACCGGTGGCATTGCGCTGCTGGCACAGGGATGGCCGATGCTTATCCGCGGGGTCAAAGAGGAGCACAGTGATATTCCGGTCAGTGTTATCCCACCGAAAGATATTATGCGGCTGGCAATGGTACCGCTGCTTTTCCCGCTGTCGATGGGCGGCGGCACGATAGCGGTCGGAATTTCACTGGCCGGACACAGTGATTCCCTGTCCGGGCTGATACAGCTTTCTGTGGTGATCCTGCTGATGCTGCCGACCATTGCCCTGACTTTTCTGGCAACCGGGCCGCTGCACGGGCGTTTATCCCCCGGGGTGATGGATACCCTGGCGCGGATCTCCGGCATCATTCTGGTCACGCTGGCGATTCAGTTACTGGTCTCGGGAATGGTCGGTATTATTACCACAAATCTGAAGCATCTTACGGGGTGAATTAAAAAAATAAAGCCCGGAAAACCGGGCTTTATGGGGTCTCAGAGAGAGGAAAAAATTATACGTCGATATTTGCCGCTTTCAGGGCGTTCTCTTCGATAAAGGCACGGCGCGGTTCAACATCATCACCCATCAGAGTGGTGAATAACTGATCCGTTGCAATCGCATCTTTCACCGTAACCTGCAACATACGGCGGGTTTCCGGGTTCATGGTGGTTTCCCACAGCTGTTCCGGGTTCATTTCACCCAGCCCTTTATAGCGTTGTACAGCCAGACCACGGCGTGATTCTTTCATCAGCCAGTCAAGAGCCTGTTCGAAGTTGCTGACGTTCTGACGGCGCTCACCGCGGACAACATAAGCACCTTCTTCAATCAGACCACGGATAAGCTCACCCAGTTTAGAGATGCGGGCATATTCGCTGCCGTGAACAAAATCGAAATCCAGATTGTAGTCAGTATCTACACCGTGGGTACGGATAGTCAGTACCGGCTCAAACAGCTGACGCTCTTTGTTTTCCGCAATGCGGTAGCTGTAGGTGCTGCCGTGCTCTTCATGACGGGTCAGGCGCTCAGCCAGGCTCTGTGCCCAGGCTTCCACCTCGGTTTTGTTCAGCAGCGCGGATTCTTCCAGTTTCGGCTGGTAAACCAGGCTGTTTAACAGTGCCAGCGGATAGAGACGCTCTAAGCGGCGGATAATTTTGTGTGCGCCGTTGTATTCATGCAGCAGTTTTTCCAGATGTTCGCCCTGAATCGGTGCGGCAGTTTCGTTTACATACAGTGCCGCGCCATCCAGCGCGATAGAGACCTGATACTGCTCCATCGCTTCGTCATCTTTAATATACTGTTCCTGCTTGCCTTTTTTCACTTTATACAGCGGTGGCTGTGCGATATACACATAACCGCGCTCAATGATTTCCGGCATCTGACGGTAGAAGAAGGTCAGTAACAGGGTACGGATGTGTGAACCATCGACGTCGGCATCGGTCATGATGATGATGCTGTGATAGCGCAGTTTGTCCGGGTTGTATTCGTCGCGGCCGATACCGCAGCCGAGTGCGGTGATCAGGGTGGCAACTTCCTGAGAAGCCAGCATTTTATCAAAACGCGCCTTCTCAACGTTCAGGATTTTACCTTTCAGCGGTAAGATTGCCTGGTTCTTACGGTTACGCCCCTGTTTTGCAGAGCCGCCCGCAGAGTCCCCTTCCACTAAGTACAGTTCGGAGAATGCCGGGTCGCGTTCCTGGCAGTCCGCCAGTTTACCCGGCAGACCGGCTAAATCCAGCGCGCCTTTACGGCGGGTCATTTCACGGGCACGGCGTGCGGCTTCACGGGCACGTGCGGCATCAATAATTTTACCGACAATGATTTTGGTGTCGCTAGGGTTCTCATCCAGATATTCAGACAGCTTTTCGTTCATCAGGGTTTCAACCGCGGTTTTCACTTCGGAAGAGACCAGCTTGTCTTTGGTCTGAGAGGAGAATTTCGGATCCGGCACTTTGACGGAAATAACCGCCACCAGCCCTTCACGGGCATCATCCCCGGTGGTGCTGACTTTGGATTTTTTATTCAGCCCTTCTTTCTCAATATAGCTGTTGAGTGTACGGGTCATGGCGGCGCGGAAACCGGCGAGGTGAGTACCGCCGTCGCGCTGCGGAATATTGTTGGTGAAGCAGTACACGTTTTCCTGGAAAGAGTCATTCCACTGCATGGAGACTTCCACGCCGATATCGTCTTTCTCGGTGGAGAAAT
Source organism: Morganella sp. GD04133 (assembly GCF_029835375.1). Taxonomy (NCBI): domain Bacteria; kingdom Pseudomonadati; phylum Pseudomonadota; class Gammaproteobacteria; order Enterobacterales; family Morganellaceae; genus Morganella; species Morganella sp. GD04133. Next base: position 46,524 of record NZ_JAODZS010000022.1, read on the forward strand.
AGAAAACGTTGTTATGAATCGAGGTTTTGGCGCGGCTTAAATATTCCACGAATGCTTTGATACCGCCTTCGTAGTGGAAGTGATCTTCTTTGCCGTCACGTTTATCGATCAGACGGATCGATACGCCGGAGTTCAGGAAGGAGAGTTCGCGCAGGCGTTTTGCCAGAATGTCGTACTGGAATTCAGTCTCGCCTTTGAAGGTGTCCATGCTCGGCCAGAAACGCACGCGTGTCCCGGTTTTATCGGTTTCGCCGACAACAGTCAGACGATCCTGCGGTTCACCGTGGCGGTAGATCTGCTCGTGAACTTTGCCGTCACGGCGGATAACCAGTTCCAGTTTTTCAGACAGGGCGTTAACAACAGAGACCCCGACGCCGTGCAGGCCGCCTGAGACTTTATAGGAGTTATCATCGAACTTCCCGCCGGCGTGCAGAACAGTCATGATAACTTCTGCGGCGGAGACGCCTTCTTCTTCATGGATCCCGGTCGGGATCCCGCGGCCGTCATCCTGTACGGAGACTGAATTATCATTGTGAATGGTCACAACGATGTCTTTACAGTAACCGGCGAGGGCTTCGTCGATAGCGTTGTCAACAACCTCGAAGACCATGTGGTGTAAACCGGTTCCGTCATCGGTATCACCAATGTACATTCCCGGGCGTTTACGCACCGCGTCCAGCCCTTTTAATACTTTGATACTTGAGGAGTCATAGGTATTCGACATCAACGTTTCCCGCTCATCTAATCCTGATTATTGAACCTGTATTTTACCTTTTTCCACGACAAAGAGGCGACTGTTTTCATCCGCCATATCACTGACCTGTTCAGGGGTGATGGCACTGACAAAAACCTGTGCCTGTGTGGCTTTCAGCCGGTGAGCCAGTAAAAGACGGCGCCCGGCATCCAGTTCGGAGGCAAAATCATCAAGCAGATACAGGCATTGCTGCCCGCTCTGACGGGTGAAATATTCACCCTGTGCTAACCGCAGCGCGCACATCAGCAGTTTTAACTGACCACGGGAAAGTAAATCTTCCACCGGCACCCCGTCCGCCCTGATCCGTAAATCCGCTTTATGCGGGCCGGAGGCGGTGTAGGTCAGTGCGCGATCCCGTTCAAACTGGCGCTGCAGAAGCTCTGAATAATCGGTCTCTTTATCCCATCCGCGCTGGAAAGAGACACTCAGCGAAAATTCAGGTAAAAACTGCTGACAGGTCTGCTCAATATCCTGAGCAATCGCTGTCACATAATGCTCCCGCCACTGACTGACCTGTTCAGCAACCGGAATCAGCTGCTGGTCCCAGTGGCGGATCTGACCGTAATTCGATACCTGGCGGAGGGCGGCATTGCGCTGTCTCACCAGACGTTTTAAATCACTCCACAGCGCAAAAAATTGCGGCTCATTGTGGAAACAGCCCCAGTCAATATAAGCGCGGCGGAATTTCGGCCCGCCGTTGAGCAGGGTAAAACCTTCCGGGGTGATAAGCTGCATCGGCAGTAATTTTGCCAGCTCGGCAATTTTATGGCCGTCGGTACCGTCAATGCGGACCTTGCTGTCACCCTGGCGGTTTTTACTCAGGCCGACGCTGGTGGCCCGATCTGTCTGTTCCTGCCCGAGTTTGCCGTGCAGGATAAATTCGTCGTTATCATGGCGGATAACACGCCCCGCCTGTACTGAGCGGAATGCCCGGCCGTGACCGAGTGTGTAAATGGCTTCCAGAACACTGGTTTTACCGCTGCCGTTCGGGCCGACCAGAAAGTTAAACCCGGTGGCCAGCGGTAAATCCGCATTTTCGATATTGCGAAAATCACGGATAAGTAAACGCGAGAGGATCATCGTGTTACAGGCGCATCGGCATCACAACGTAAGCGGCTGCATCACTGGCGTCATCTTCAATCTGTACGCTGGAGGTGGCATCGGTCAGTTTCACCGAGACATCTTCGCATTTCAGTGTGTTAAGAACATCAAGGACATAGCTGACGTTGAACCCGATTTCCATGTCGGTTCCGTCATAGGTGACGTCCACGATTTCTTCGGCTTCTTCCTGCTCCGGGTTATTGGCGGTAATTCTGAGTTGATTGTTGCTCAGATAAATCCGCACGCCGCGGAATTTCTCGTTCGATAAAATCGCCGCACGGGAAAAAGCCTGCTTCAGCATATCACAATTTGCCGTCAGCGTTTTGTCCGGGTTTTTCGGCAGGACACGGCGGTAGTCCGGGAAGCGGCCATCCACCAGTTTGGAGGTGAAAATAAACCCGCCGACGTGGGCGCGGATATTGTTACTGCCGATTTCCAGTTTCAGCAGGGCATCGCCGCCGTCAAGCAGGCGCATCAGTTCGATAACCCCTTTACGCGGCACAATCACCGAATGGTCCGGCAGTTCCTGTCCGATATCCAGTGAGCAAACCGCCAGGCGGTGCCCGTCGGTGGCGACAGTGCGCAGCACGGAGCCGCTGGTTTCAAACAGCATGCCGTTTAAGTAATAGCGGACATCCTGATGCGCCATGGAAAACTGGGTGGATTCAATCAGGCGTTTTAATGTTGCCTGCGGCAGGGAGAAAGTGACATCACTCTGCCAGTCATCCAGATTCGGGAAATCCGAGGCCGGTAACGTGGACAGCGAGAAGCGGCTGCGCCCGGAACGGACCAGAAGGCGGTCCCCGTCAAGCTCGACACTGATTTGCGCGCCGTCCGGCAGACCCCGCCAGATATCCAGGAACTTGCGTGCCGGTACCGTGGTTTCGCCGTTTTCATGCGGCTGATCCAGCGGAACGGCGGCCATCATTTCCATCTCAAGGTCTGTCCCTGTGAGATGCAGTACGCCATCAGAGACTTTCAGCAGTAAGTTACCCAGAATCGGTAGGGTCGGGCGACCGCCCAACGGACTGCTGACCTGTTGTAAGGGTTTTAACAATTGCTCACGTTCAATGATAAATTTCATAGCGCTATGATGATAATGTCCGGATTAAGTTAGAAAAATCTTCTTTGATGTCGTGGCTTTCCTCACGCAGCTGCTCGATCTTACGGCAGGCGTGCAGAACGGTCGTGTGGTCACGGCCGCCAAAAGCATCCCCGATTTCTGGCAAACTGTGGTTTGTCAGCTCTTTTGCCAGTGCCATCGCCATCTGGCGCGGCCGGGCGACAGAGCGTGAACGGCGTTTGGAGAGCAGATCAGCCACTTTAATTTTATAATACTCAGCAACCGTTTTCTGAATATTATCGATGGTGACCAGTTTCTCCTGCAGCGCCAACAGATCGCGCAGCGCTTCACGCACAAAATCGATGGTAATCGCCCGCCCGGTAAAGTTGGCGTTGGCAATCACCCGGTTCAGTGCGCCTTCCAGTTCACGGACATTGGAGCGCAGACGTTTCGCAATAAAGAAAGCCACTTCATCCGGCAGGCGGATGTTGTTTTCATCGGCTTTTTTCATCAGGATGGCGACCCGCGTTTCCAGTTCCGGCGGTTCAATGGCAACGGTTAATCCCCAGCCGAACCGCGACTTCAGGCGATCTTCCACCCCGTTAATTTCTTTCGGGTAGCGGTCGGAGGTCAGGATTATCTGCTGATTACCTTCGAGTAACGCATTGAAGGTATGAAAAAATTCTTCCTGAGAACGCTCTTTGTTGGCAAAGAACTGAATATCATCTATCAGTAAGGCATCGACAGAACGGTAGTAACGTTTGAACTCTTCAATTGCGTTGTTCTGTAAGGCTTTGACCATATCCTGCACAAAACGTTCTGAGTGCATATAGACCACTTTGGCGTTGGCTTTGCTTTCCATAATGCTGTTGCCGACGGCATGTAATAAGTGGGTTTTACCCAGACCGGTTCCGCCGTATAAGAACAGCGGGTTGTATGCGCCACCCGGGTTATCTGCCACCTGACGGGCGGCTGCGCGCGCCAGCTGGTTCGATTTACCTTCCACAAAGCTGTCAAAGGTGTGCTTCGGGTTGACGTTGGAACGGTAAGCCACATCCGGCTCCGCACTGTTATCATGCCAGCTCGGGCGCAGTGCGGGGGCTTTTTCCCGCGAAGGCGGCTGTTTCATCGTCCGTGACGGGGGAATACTTCTTTCCGGTGTGCTGACCGTACCGGCCGGTTTATTACCGACCTCAAAGCGCAGCTGCGGAATGTCATTGCCGCAAAAATCGGACAGGAGCGCATTAATGTTATTAATGTACTTCTCCCGTACCCAGTCGAGCACAAACCGGTTTGGGGCATAGAGCGCCAGAGTGTCATCACTCAGCTCAGCCTGAAGGGGGCGTATCCACATACTGAATTCTGTGGCAGGTAATTCATCCTGCAAACGGGCAAGACATTGCTGCCAAAGCGAAAGAGACACGGTGAACTCCCCTAAACAAGACCAGTCAAAGAAACAGAATAAGATTTTTCACGCAGACACAGCACATACAGACGTATTGTCCTCTGCATGTTTCAACGGACACTTCCGTGTACAAAAGTGAGGCTGTGTTATGGACGATCATTCCCTGCACCGGCGATCACCGCACGGGTGAAAATGATCGTGACGACGGATCATATCGCAAAAGCGGGACAAGATCTTCATCCTTTTACACAGTTTTCCGGGTTTTTATCCACAGGGGCTGTCAGCCCGTCCGGAGCGGGATTCAGGCCGGAGTATAACGAATCCCGGCGGGAGAATACAGCTGGAAGATCCCGTTTGGGGATAAGTTTTGGTGAATTATCCTCAGGCAGAAAAACGGCACTCAGGATCCGGTGCGCGATCGAATATTCACGGATCGCGGATCGATCCTTGCGCTTTGCCGGGGAGTCCGTATAATCTTGCACCCTGTGCGCGTTATCTGTGTCTTGATACGGTGATGTGTGCAGGCAGGTTATGGGTAAATGCAATTATGTGCAGAAATCTGTGTTATCGCGCCATCTTTGATTGACGGACAGGCCCGGATTTTATTACAATCTCGCATCTTTCCATATTGATGTTGCGATAAGGCACAGAGGTCAGCCACTTTCCGTGATGGCCCTTTCAGCAGAAAGATGAGAGTCCGCCGCTGAATTTACTGTTTGCCGATGCGTTTACTGAATCAGTAATAATTTAAAGTTTAGGTAGAAACCGCTATGAAACGCACTTTTCAACCGTCCGTACTGAAGCGTAACCGTTCCCATGGTTTCCGCGCTCGTATGGCCACTAAAAATGGTCGTCAGGTTCTGGCTCGCCGTCGTGCTAAAGGCCGCGCTCGTCTGACCGTTTCTAAGTAATAAAGCTAACCATACGTGGTTAAGCTCGCTTTTCCGAGGGAGTTACGTTTGTTAACTCCCGAGCATTTCAACTTTGTCTTCCGGCAACCACAACGGGCAAGTACTCCTGAAATAACACTTCTGGGACGCCGTAATGAGCTGGAACATCCCCGCATTGGTCTTACCGTCGCTAAAAAAAACGTTAAACGGGCTCATGAGCGCAACCGCATCAAACGGTTAGCGCGTGAATACTTTCGTCTGCACCAACATGAGTTGCCCGATATGGATTTCGTGCTTCTGGTAAGAAAAGGGGTATCGGAGTTGAGTAATCGCGAGATTACGGAAGCATTGGGTAAGTTATGGCGTCGTCACAGTCGCTTGGCGCACGCTTCCTGATCCTGTTAATCAGAGGTTACCAGCTGGTGATAAGTCCGCTGCTGGGACCACGTTGCCGCTTCACACCAACATGCTCGCAATACGGAATTGAGGCATTGCGCAGGTTTGGTATGATAAAAGGCGGTTGGTTAACGGTGAAACGCGTATTAAAATGCCACCCTTTACACGAAGGTGGTGATGATCCTGTCCCACCTAAAAATGATGATAACAGAGAACATTAACGATGGATTCGCAACGTAATCTTCTATTCATCGCTTTGCTACTCGTATCCTTCTTTGCATGGCAGACGTGGGAAAGTGATAAGACACAAGCACTTAACGCGGCTGTTCAGGCAACGCAGCAGACGACAACGCCAAGTGGTGAAAGCAGCGGGCAGAACAAATATATTACGGTCAAAACAGATGTGCTGTCACTGAACATCAATCTGCGCGGCGGTGATATTGATGAAGCTGACCTTTTGGCTTACCCGGCAACCTTAAAATCCGCAGATCCGTTCCGTTTACTGGAAACAACACCTGAATTTGCCTACCAGGCAATCAGTGGTTTAACCGGTGTGAATGGCCCGGATAACCCGAATAATTACAAAGATCGCCCGCTGTATACCACTGAACGCGATACTTTTGTGCTGCCGGAAGGCCAGGATGAACTGCGTGTTCCTCTGACTTTCGTTCAGGATGGTGTCACTTATGTGAAAACCTATATCCTGAAGCGCAAAGACTATGCCATCAGTGTTGATTACACCATCAAAAACGACACTTCATCTCCGCTGGAAATGGCGTTTTTCGGTCAGTTAAAACAATCTGTGAATTTACCGGAACGTCTTAACAACGGCAGCAGCAACTTTGCGCTGCATACCTACCGTGGTGCGGCGTACTCGTCTGAAGACACTAACTACAAAAAATACAGCTTCAGTGATATCGAAGATAAACCACTGAACATCAACACCAATGTTGGCTGGGTGGCGATGTTACAGCAGTATTTTGCGACAGCGTGGGTTCCTGAGAAAGGCACCACCAATAATTTCTATACGCTGTACAGTGCCAAAACCGGCGATGCATTTATCGGCTATAAGAGTGATGCAATCCGTATCGGGGCAAACAGCGAAGCGAAATATAACGCAACACTGTGGGTCGGCCCGGAACTGCAGAACGAAATGGAAGCCGTGGCACCGCATCTGGACTTAACCGTTGATTACGGCTGGTTATGGTTCATTTCTCAGCCGCTGTTCAAGTTACTGAAGTTTATCCACAGCTTCATCGGTAACTGGGGCTTCTCCATCATCGTTATCACCTTTATCGTCCGCGGTATCATGTATCCGCTGACCCGTGCGCAATACACCTCTATGGCGAAAATGCGTATGCTTCAGCCGAAGCTGAAAGCAATGCGTGAGCGCATCGGTGATGACAAACAGCGCATGAGTCAGGAAATGATGGCGCTGTACAAAGAAGAGAAAGTGAACCCGCTGGGTGGCTGCTTACCGCTGATTATCCAGATGCCTATCTTCCTGGCACTGTATTACATGCTGATGGGTTCAGTGGAACTGCGTCACGCACCGTTTATCGGCTGGATCCATGACTTATCCGCACAGGATCCGTACTACATCCTGCCGATTCTGATGGGTGCAACGATGTTCGTGATCCAGAAACTGTCTCCGACAGCGGTCACCGACCCGTTACAGCAGAAGATTTTCACCTTTATGCCGGTGATCTTCACCGTCTTCTTCCTGTGGTTCCCGTCAGGTCTGGTGCTGTACTATATCGTCAGTAACCTGGTGACTATCCTCCAGCAGCAGATTATCTATCGCGGCCTGGAAAAACGCGGTCTTCACAGCCGCGACAAAAAATAAGCCCGTGACCGGCAGGGAATCTCTGCCGGTCTTATAGTATTATTTAAAGGCGGTCATATTGACCGCCTTTATTGTTTATCACACGGTGAGAAAGAGAGACATGGTCATGAATAACGCTGAAATTCAGAGCACCGATACCATTGTGGCACAGGCAACACCGCCGGGACGCGGCGGAGTCGGTATTTTACGTGTGTCCGGCCCGCAGGCGGCACAGGTGGCTCAGATTGTACTGGGGAAACTCCCGAAAGCGCGTTATGCCGATTATCTGCCTTTCCGTGATGAAACCGGCAACGTGCTGGATCAGGGGATTGCGATTTTCTTCCCCGGCCCGAACTCCTTTACCGGTGAGGATGTGCTGGAACTCCAGGGACACGGCGGGCCGGTTATCCTCGATTTATTGTTAAAACGTATTCTGCTTATCGATAATATTCGTATCGCCAATCCCGGTGAGTTTTCCGAGCGCGCATTCCTCAATGACAAACTGGATCTGGCGCAGGCGGAAGCCATTGCTGACCTGATTGATGCCAGTTCGGAACAGGCCGCCCGTTCTGCGATGAACTCATTACAGGGTGCTTTCTCCGGCGAAGTGCATCAGATGGTGGAAGCACTCACTAACCTGCGGATTTATGTGGAAGCGGCAATCGACTTCCCGGATGAAGAAATTGATTTTCTCTCGGATGGGGTGATTGAAGCCAAACTCGATACCGTGATTGCTGATCTGGAACGGGTTCGTTCTCAGGCGCGTCAGGGCAGCCTGCTGCGTGAAGGGATGAAAGTGGTGATTGCCGGTCGTCCGAATGCCGGAAAATCCAGCCTGCTGAATGCGCTGGCCGGACGCGAAGCCGCGATTGTCACCGATATTGCCGGGACTACCCGTGATGTGCTGCGTGAACATATTCATATCGACGGTATGCCGCTGCATATCATTGATACCGCCGGGCTGCGCGAAGCCGGGGATGAAGTCGAACGGATCGGTATTGAACGCGCCTGGCAGGAAATTGCGCAGGCAGACCGCGTCCTGTTTATGGTGGACGGCACCACGGTGGATGAACAGACCCCGGAACAAATCTGGCCGGAATTTATGTCCCGCTTACCCGCCGGTATTCCGGTCACCATTATCCGCAATAAAACCGATATCACCGGGGAAACCACCGGTATCACAGAGCGGAACGGCGATACGCTGATTAAACTCTCCGCCCGCGAAGGCCACGGCATTGATTTGCTGCGCGATCACCTGAAAACCACCATGGGATTTGAAGGCAACACCGAAGGCGGATTCCTCGCCCGCCGCCGTCATTTACAGGCACTGAACACCGCTGCAGAGCATCTGATCACCGGCCACGAACAGTTAGTGGTTGCCCGCTCCGGCGAGTTATTGGCAGAAGAACTGCGCCTCGCCCAGCAGGCACTGAGCGAAATTACCGGGGAATTCACCTCTGACGACCTGCTGGGACGTATTTTCTCGAGTTTTTGTATCGGGAAGTAATGGCTTCTGGTTTTTATCCGGACTAATGGATTATTTTAGATGGATCTTTTCTCTCGTTTATATAAATACCAATCCACAGATAAACGCAGCCAACTGGAAAATTTTTGTACGGAAGGTTTCTGTGACATTCTTAACCGGATGACAAAAGAACAGCAGCACAATTTTTTAATAAAAATGGGTGTTTGCGCTGATTCAGATACAAAAATTAAATGGCAAACACAATATACGATTACGGATTCAGAAGGGAAATCCCGTTATCCGGATTTAGTGGGATTGGTTGATAATTTTGTCAGATATTTGATTGAAGTAAAAATTAATGCGTGTTTTACACAAGGCGTAGATATTAACGGAAATTCATTATCCCAGCTTCAAATTTATGATCGCTGGTTATCTGCACATTCGCCGGATGCCTCTGCCGGTACGTTAATTTTACTGACTGATAAAACGATGCCGGAGCAAAGTTTTAAAGATATTTCATCTTCTGACTTCGGTATAAAAAACAGAAAATTATGGTATTGGCAGTCTGTTTTTGAGCAACTTACAATGGTTTCAGATATTCCTCATGTTGAAGACTATAAACAATTTTTATCAAATCAGGGATTAGCAATGGATTTACCTACAAGGCAGGATTTTGCTGTTATGGAGCTCCTGTACAGCGGAGCCGGAAGACGGCTGGACGGTTTAACAAAGAGTGTATTTGACAGAATAAAACAAAAGTATTCAGCGGAAACTCTGTTTAACTGGGGCGCTGAAGATAAATACAGACATGGTGGCAGCAGTGCAAACTGGCAGGGTGCTATATGCTGGAGTTGGGTTATGTTACGGCGGGAACCCTATCGCTATTTCTATTGGGGGATTCAGTTCCCTGAATATAATGAATGGGATAACGGAGAATGCCATCCCGGGAGTAAACAGAGTTCATCTCCTTGCCTGGTTTTTGGCTATATGTCGAAAGATATAGAATACTGCAAACAGGCTATCGATCTGTTTTCCCGTGAACCGGGGGGTGATTATTGTCCCGGAAAGCTTCCTCCTGATAATAATACAGAAGTTATTGTTTTTAATCAGACGTTATCCCTGAGCCACTTACTGGACAATAATTATAATCTGGACATGATAGTTGATTGGCTTTGCGATAGAATTGATAACGCACTGAATATCATTAAGAAATTAAAATAATATTCAGCGCAATGTGTCATTCCGGTTGTGGGCTGTGACCATTATTTACTGCACTTAATATCGCCGCCTTACGCCGCGACGGCAGTGTAATACAGACCAGACAGGTGAAAATCAGTGCGACTCCGGCCCAGCCGGCGGCAGTAAGTTGTTCGCCGACAATAATGGCGGCGAGTGCGGCGGCGACAACCGGTTCCAGCAGCGTGATAGTGGTGGCGGTGCTGGCGGGAATACGCGCCAGTGCGTAACCGAAACAGACATAGCCGAGAAACATCGGCACACAAGCCATGTAAATGCCGACCGCTGCGTTTTGCCACGAATCCAGAAATGGCGCGCCGTAAAGTGCCAGCACCGGCATCAGCAGTAATCCCCCGATCCCGAAAATACCGCCCATGGCTGCCCGTGACGGAATGTTGCGCTGCATCAGGCGGCGTGCGGCCCAGGAATAAAGCGCATAAGTAAAGGCGGCGAGTAATCCCAGTATGACACCGGTCAGAGTGGCGGATGTGTCCGCTGCGGCAATCTGTTCCGTGCCACCGGAAAGGGAAAGCAGCGCAATACCTGTCAGGCCGAGTATGGCACCGCTCAGCCAGCGCAGTGTCATGCGGGCACCGTCCATGATAATTTCAATAATTGCCGATAAAACCGGTGCCGTACCGATAGATACCACGGTGCCGATAGTTACCCCGGCCAGCCGCATTGAGCCGTAAAAGGCGAGCGGATATACGGCAACAGCAATGGCACCCAATAACAGCAAATGCCATTGCTGCCGGAAAGCGCCGAGGCTGCGGCGGATCGGTGTGATGGCAATCGCAGCCTGGAGCAACCCGCCGAAACCCATGGCGGCAGCACCGATCGCAACCGGACTGACATCCGGTGCGAAGGTGGCAGAAACCCCGGTGGTTCCCCATAAGAAGGAGGCCAGGATAATGACGGCAATGCCGGTAAAGTGGCCTTTGGGGGTCTGGATCACAGCGCCTCCAGCATGGTTTTTGCCATGGCGGCAGCCTGTAATACCCGTGCCCCGTGTTCTTCCAGCCCGGCGAGTACAATCGCGCCCTCCAGTAAAAATGCCAGGTGTGCAGTCAGCTGCTCTGCTTTCGCAGTGTCTTCCGGCAGCAGCTGATAAAGATTTTTGCGGATAATATCAGCCACTTCAGATTTGTGAGCACATACTTCGCGGCGTTCCTCACTGCCGGCCGGAAACTCAGCGGCGGCGTTCAGCAGGCCGCATCCCCGGAATCCCCGTTCATAAGCAAACTCAGCATGGTCGTGATAAGCATCAAATACCGCGAGGATCCGCTGTGCCGGGGTTGTTGCCTGTTGCAGACGGACATCATATAACGCCAGCCATTCTTCATGCCGCAGCCGGATGTAAGTAGTCACTAACTCAGCTTTGGAGCTGAAATTGTTATACAGACTTTTTTTGGCGACACCGGCCTTTTTGGTAATTGTATCAATACCGGTTGCCGTAATGCCCTCGTTGTAAAACAAGATGCCTGCGGCTTCCAGTAAACGGTCTCTGGCACTGAGCCGGGCCTGTGTTGTGTCGGTGTCCTTCATCCGGAAAATCTCTTGTGACTAATAAGTAGGTAGACCAGTATACCTATTAATCCGGTATGCACAAGAAACAATCACTGTTGCTAATACACACCGCCGCTAAAACCCCTTATTCAGCTGAAAACGTAATGAGAATGTCACCCTCCGCTTTGCGCCCGGCGGCGGCGTACCGACAGCAGCAACCCTGATGACGGCATCCATTGCGGCGTTATCCAGTAATTCATAACCGGAAGAGCGGGTAACCACCGGTGCAAACGGTTTGCCGTTATCGTCGAGTGAAAATGAGATAGTGCTGATCCCCCGTTGCCCGGCGCTGCGGGCCCGGCGGGGGTAATGTTTTTGCTCCTCAATTTTTTGCCGCAGCAGGTTAAAGTAATCCTCCTGTGCTTTCCGGTTATCAGCGCCTGCGGTGGCAGAGTTTGTCGGGGATACAGCCTGTCCGCCGGACTGCTGCTGTGTGGTGTTATCCTCTCCGGTATCTGCAGTGGTTACTGTGGCAACCGGTTCTGATTTTTCCGCTTTTTTGTTCACGTTTTTTACTGCCGGTTTTGCTGATGGTGGTTTGGTTGTTTTCTCCGGTGTTGTCCGGCGGGCGGTTGCCAGTTCTGCCTGAGACGGTGATTCCTGTGGTGGTGGTAATTGTTCCGCTTCCGGTTCTGTTTCCTGATATGCCGGTGCTGCATTCATCCGGATGGTGACAGCCGCCGCCGGGGTTTGTCCCCGGTTATCCATCTGATGCTGTTGCGGGGCGGTCACCGGGGGGCTGCCCGTGATGAGCAGCCCGGCGACGGAGAAACACACACCAATCACAGCAGCAGACATCATCTGCTGCCACGTTCCGGTTCTTTCCCGGGAAAACAGGAAAGACGGATGCGGTAATGCTATTGCGCCGTACATAAATCAGAACCTCGCAGAGACATTGAATTTTACGGCCCGTCCCGGTGCAGGCATCATCGAACGGGTGAGCGGGTCGAGGTAATATTCATTGGTCAGGTTGGTAGCGGTCACCTCCAGGGCAACATCCGGGGTGATTTTATATTTGGCGTAAGCATCCACGGTCAGTACCGAATTCCAGCGCATCGGGTAATTATTAAAATCGCTGTATTTTCCCGGAACAATACCCATCAGACGTTTCTCCTGGCTGTTTTCCACCGCACTGTGGTAGAGCCAGCGGCTGCCGATTTCTAATGACTCCTGCAATAAACGTCCGCCGAGGTTAAAGGTCACAGAATAGTGCGGCTGGATTTGGGTACGCAGGAACCCGCCCGGATAACCGCCGTCAATGCATGACGGGATATCTTTCAGCCCGGTCGGATCCATAAAGGCATGGGATGTTTCATCACAGACTTTATTGGTGAGATTATAGGTCACACCCAGATCACTGAAGATCCAGCCATGATCATAACGGGCCTGGATTTCAATCCCTTTCAGGCGCTGTTTATCCATCTGTGTAAAACGGAAATAATTATCACGATCAAAGACATTGAGGATATCCGTATGGAAGTAATTCAGCCGGATATCTGCGTGACGGTCAGCGCGGAGCAGTGATTTCCCGTTAAAAACAACACCGTATTCCCGGGTTACCGCACGTTCCGGTTTATAACGGTAGCCGATATGCGGGACAGAGGAACCGGAAAAGCCGACAGTATCCTCAAACAAACTCGGCATACGTACGGTTTCTGCATAGCGGCCATACAGACGCAGATCATCGGTCAGATGAATCGAGGCAGACAGCATAGGTGTCCAGGCGCTGGCCTGGCGGCGGGGTTTTTCTTTCCAGGTATGGGTGACGGGTTGTTCTTCTCTGTCACCATGCTGAATAGGATGAGGGCCATATTCATAGAGATAAGTTTCCTGCCCGGTATAGGGATCAATACCCCGCAATGCGGTATCGATATCCGGCCGGTCTTTCTGTTTCAGGCGCCCGTCACTGGTATCCACCGGCCAGAATGCCCGTTCATGTACCATTGGCCGGTCTTTTCGGTTATCAAGATAATCACGACGCCATTGGGGATATACAGAATAAAATTTTTTTTGCGATACTATTTTTCTTTCTTCCGGAGTCAGTTCGAGCCACAGGCCCTGTTGCCGCTTTTTATAAATCTGTGATTCTGTTTCGGTCATATTCCGGAAATAATTCAGGTAATAACCGGTAACCTCATAGTCTTGTTTACAGTAAGGGTCTTTACGGGTGGCGCACTCATTGGAAAGATCATCGACACTCCAGTATACGGTTTGTCTGCCGCCGGCACTGAGTGACAGCCAGGAGACCGGCTGCCAGTCCAGACTGACGGATTGCTGATATTCAAAGCGGCGGCCTTTACGGGCGGGAACAGCGAACATAAAGAGTTTATAGTTTTCCTGGCTGGTATTACTGTCCAGATGCTCAAACTGCATATTGGCGGCCAGGGTTACCGACAGTTCCGGGGTAAAGGCAAACTTATTGCTGAAATCCAGCCCGTAGCGCTGATTCTGTACATTCAGAGCAGCGGTGTTAATCAGTGTTCCATCGATTGCCGGGTTGATGGTGCTGATATCCCCCTGTTTATAGCCGTAGTCCATATTTTTAGGGTAGCGCGGCCAGCCGCCGCCGGAGTTGGTGTTGCTGGTGGTCAGGGTGGTCCACAGGCGGATATCTGCATCAATATAGGCAAGATGTGCCGGTTGGGATTTCAGGTGAAGATAACCAGCCTGTGCATGCAGGTCAGCCAGCGGCCACTGCGGAATAATATTATCCTCAGCACGGATCCAGCCCAGCCGGGAAGGCATAATATCGCCGAAATCCGAGCGGGTATCGCGCCAGCTGAGTTGCAGCGCGTGGTCATCATTCAGATACCAGGTATTTTTTATCAGCCAGGATTCCGTTTTTGCTGATGTATTGGGAACTTCATTGCCTTTACGGTAAATACGGGACACAAACGGCATATACGGATCATAGGTTTTGTCGGATGTTTGCAAAATGCCGATATCTTCTTTGGATATTTTGTCATTGTAATTTTCGCTGTGGCGTTTACCGGCAAAATAATTTCCCCGGTCGCGGTAGGCATAAGCCAATAACAGATCCATATTTTCCTGGCGGGTACCTACCGCCAGTCGTAATCACTGTTATTCAGTGCGGGGGCATTATCCCGGTTTTCCGGCGTTAAATGGGTGCTGGGGTCGTCAATAATAAGCCAATCGAACTGCATATTATCCACAAGGCGGTAATCTTCCCCGATCCCCAGATTGGGTATCCGGGATTTGGTGGTGTTACTGCTGTTTTCCAGCATCAGTGTAGCACCAAACTGGTCACCGTTTTTCACCACGTCATTGATGGTGAGTGTTTTCATGGCAACACCGCCGCCTACCGACGTTTTCAGGAGCGGGTTAAGGGACGGGCCTTTTTCAATCTCAATTTCACTGATCAGCATCGGGTCGAGGTAGTTACGGTTATTGGCACCGTTATAACCCCGGTACACCGTCACGGCCTGTTCGGTGCCGTCGATGGTGACCGGTACACGGCCCGGCCCCTGTATTCCGCGGATATTGACATCCAGTGCATTACCGTTGCGGGCATCGCCGCTGAATACCCCGTTGGCGCCTTTGAGAATATCGGCGGCAGAGGCCCCTTTATAGCGCTCTATTTCTTCTTTGGTGAGGATCAGGGTGGAGACATTTTTGTCATAGATTTTATCTTTGGCGCTGTCAGCAGCGGTCTGTTCATTACGAAGTGTAATGTCGCCCAGGTGCTGATTTTTTTCCTCTGTTGCCAGTCCCGGCAGCGGGATAAATAACACGGGCAGAAGCAGTGTGATGGTTTTATATGGATGACCAGATAATAGTGAATGCGAAGACATAACGATTCCCGGATGATAAAAAAGAAATAATCAGAAAGGGTTAAAACAGCCGTTCAAAACGCAGCATGATTTCAGTCTGCCGGTAGCTATAAAGCCACGGTACAGAACTGCGGTTGCGGGTGTGGATCAGCGAAAGCTGAGGTGAAATCTGCGCGAATGACGGCGGATAGAGTGCGAGTGTTGTACTGTACTGTCGGGTGAGATCCTCCCTGGCCTGGCGGTGTAACGGATGTGTATGGTGATAACGTTTACGGGTGTAAACGGCATGAACAGACTGGGACACCGACGGGTGCCACAGGTAGGTCAGTCCGGTATGCAAGGCAGCTGTCCGGTAATGTTTATAGGGATCATTTTTTTTGTGAACGGTGGTTTCTGCCTGTAAATACAATGTGGCTGCCGGATGCGGACGCCAGGTTATCTGCGGCATCAACTGGTATTCAGTGCCGTTATGTGAATGCAGATAAGGCTGATAACGGTGCTGCCGCAGTGCAGCCAGTCCGCCCAGAGACCACTCCGGGCTGAGTTGCTGATTCAGATAGGTTTGTAAGCCGTAAGCAGAGGAAAAACGGCGTCCGGCGGAAAAATGTTGTTCCAGCAGCGGGGTCAGTTGCCATAAAGTATGGCGATCCTGATAGTGATAACCCGTTTTAGCGGTCAGCGTTACGGTATTGGCTACCTGATTCGCGGCATCATACCGCGTGGATACCCGGTAGTGCTGCGTCAGAAAATGGGAGCCGGACAGCGGTGTCAGCCTGCGTAAATCCCAGTCACTGCGCCATTGTAAGACGGCATGGGGGATCTGCGGGATAAGGCTGGCATAACAGGAACCATCGGGGCTGTAGTGCAGGCAGTGTGCTTTCGGCAGTGGAGCCTGATAATAGTTATCCGTGTAATGGCTGCCGGCGCTGAGCAGTAATGACCAACTGAGTGCCCGGGTGAGTTCGGTAATGGTGCGGGTAATTTCCGGATAGTGGGGAGAGGTCACCGGCAGGCGCTGACTCAGTTCCCGGAACAAAAGCAAGGCATTCCCGATCTGGCGATCGGCCCGGTAGCTGCGGGCCAGTTCCAGCTGTGCGGCAAAGAAATGAGGTTTCTGTTGCAGAATGGTATTATATAACCCGATAGCAACCCCGGGGCGCTGGTTTAAATAGGCCAGTTTTGCCTGGCTGAAGATAATCAGTAACGGGTCAGCCTGATGTTCCTGCTGATAAACAGATAAGTAATGATAAATCGCTTTGAGATTATTTTTCTTTAGTGAGAGATATAAATTACGTGCAGTATTATTGTCTTCTGAATGATTGTTTTTTTGTATAATTGCAGATGCTGGTAATGAAAAAACAAGTAATAATAAAAAAAGAATAAATCCGTAAATTAACTTTATCTGCGACGACATAATTATATCCGCTAAACATCAGGAACAGATAATCTGTTCCTGATGAAATGTATCAATAATGAATCAGGACTTGGTTCCGCCGAACGCGATATTCTTCGCTTTATCACTGCTGAACTCAGCATAACCGGCAACCTGTTGTGCATTGTCACCAAAGAAATGCCCATTGGTTGTACCGCTGACGGTTGTGGTATCGGTACCGGTGGTGCTGACAGATGCAGTACCATCAAAGGCTGAACCACTGACAGTGCCGCTCAGGCTGTAACTGAGGCCGGTTGAGCTGAGAGAGCCGGTAAAGGTATTAGCATTAAAATCGGTGCTGAATGTGCCGCTGATCTGTTCACCGCTGCTGTAGCCGCTGAGTCCTTTAATGCTGTACTGTGCAGTGCCTTCGGATGGCATAGCCGCGGTGATATCTTTTCCTGCGTAATACGCCATATGAGAATCATCGCTGAAATCAGTACCGGAAACCCATTCACCGTAATAAATATCGGCATCGGCTATTTTGGCAAAGTTAAAAGAACCCATATTGCCGTGTGACTGCGGAACAGAGGTGATAACAGAAACACCGTTATTATTTGGTACCGCACGGTTTGGTCCCTGCAGCCCTGCAAAGCTGACTTTCATTCCGCCACGCATACCGGAATAACCGATTCCCGGTTCTCCGCCCGGTGACGAATGTCCCTGACGTTCAGATGCTGCAGTTACACCAACAGATATATAGCTACTTAAACCTTCATCAGATGATGCACCATAGCCTGCATCAGCCTGAGCCTGTACAGCGGAGAATGCGGCACACAGGGTAACCAGTGTCGCCAGCGGGGTTTTCATATTAAATGTCTTCATAAACTAAACTCCTTGTAATTTAATGAATGACCGGGTGAGTGAAATACCTTTTTCCGGTGTGATTGCCGGAAGACAAATAAACGATAAAGGAGAATGAATTTTCTGTAAATGAGAATTGTTATCGTTTATTTGCAATGAGAATAATTTGATTAGAATGCTAATTAAATAACGAATTAAAAAATCACTATTTTTTATTTTTTGTGACAGATTTATTTCAAATATAAGAGTGAAAATATGTGATGCACATTCAGAGTTTTTCTGTGCGGTAAATAACGTTACTAATTAATAAATATTATTAAAAGTGATGAGTTATTTTTTTCTTTTATTGATAAGGTGATTTTAAACGCAATAATAATGCGTTCAATTAACGGCTGTTATCGCATTTGATTTGGTATTTCTGTTTCATACTGTCCGGTGTTTTGAGCTGAACGGATAATCTGATAATGAAACAAATGCTGATATTTTTGTTGTTAACGGTGCTGACCTGCGGATCCGCATCGGCCACATGGCCGCAAATCGGGAGAAGTGATTTTTCTGAGCGTTATGAGGTGATGACCCTGACACCGGATATGCCGGTGCCCGGTGCGGCGGATAATGACCCGGCAACAAAAGGTCTGCGGCTGATCGGCCTGCGGCGTGACGGCAACGGGGAGTATTCTGAGGTCACCCGGCAGTTTTCTCCGGGAGCGACAAAACATATCCGCTATAAAGGACGGCAGTACCGGGTGGTCGGGGATGTTTACCGCGCGGATAATCTGTCAGATACCGGACGCTGGGATAAAGGGCAGTCCGTGGTGACGGAAGAGTATTATGAAATTCTGGATAAAGACGGAAAACGGACAGGAAAGGGATTTTATTTTTCGTCGCACCGCCGCTGATATGTAAGTATAAATAAGGCATCAGCAATAAAGGTTGTATTAAGTTTTTTGCCCGGAAAACCGGTAACATAGCGGCAATCACCCTGATTAGCGGAGAAGTACATGTCATCAGTCCGGATCCTCAGTGTCGCACAGTGTCATGAATCGTTGCTGAACAGCGCGGAAGCACTGGTTGCGGAACAATGGCCGTTGTTTATGTTAGCCAGTCCGGTTTCTGACCAGTACTGGGATACACTTTATCTTGAGGAAAATTTGCCTTTTCAGCAGGTTGCAGTTGTAACCATTGCCGGAGAGGAGCAGGTCGCCGGGCTTCTGAGTGCGATTCCGTTTTATTTTCCGGAAGATGCACCGCTGTCTGATCTGCCGGATGAGGGCTGGGATGCGGTGCTGACGCAGGGGGTAACCGATACCCGGAAACCGACATTTGTATCCGCTCTGTCGGTGACCGTTGACCCGGATTTTCGCGGGCGCGGTATCCCTGCTCAGCTTATCACCGCACTGAAAGCAGCCACTGCACAAGCCGGGCTGAAGGGCGTGGTGGTACCGGTACGCCCGACGCTCAAAGCACAATATCCGTTACAGGATTTTGCGGAATATTGTCAGTGGCAGACCCCGCAGGGTGAGCCGTTTGACCCGTGGATCCGCACACATGTCCGGCTGGGCGGGCAGATTATCAAACCGGCGATGCGTTCGATGGATATTACGTCATCCGTTGATAACTGGTCTGAATGGACCGGCATGGCCTTTCCGCACGCCGGTCAGTACATTGTGCCCGGGGCGCTGGTACCGGTTCAGGCCGATCCTGAAACAGACCGGGTCATTTACCATGAGCCGAACCTGTGGATATATCATCCGCTGGCTGAATAGTCAGGGGATCAGCCGTTCCGGGTGTGTATAGATGGTGGCCCGTCCTTTTTTACAGAACCCAACCAGCGTCAGGCGGCAGCGTTTGGCGGTTTCAATCGCCAGTGTGGTCGGGGCGGAAACCGCAAACAAAATTTCCGCGCCGCACTGTGCGCTTTTCTGCACCATCTCATAGCTGGCGCGGCTGGAGACCAGTACCGCGCCGTCTGTCCACTGTGCTTTTGCCCGCATACCGAGCAGTTTATCCAGCGCCACATGACGGCCCACATCCTCACAGCCCCCCAGCAATTCGCCCTGCGGGGAAATCCAGCCTGCGGCGTGGGTACAGCCGGTGAGTTTTCCGATTTCCTGTACCTGCGGCAGCTGGCTGAGTGCTTCATCAAGATGACTGAGTGAAAAGGTCTGTGTGAAGTCCAGCGGTGTGATCGGGCGGAAAATCTCGCTGATCTGCTCGGTACCGCAGATACCGCAGCCGGTGCGCCCGGCCATATTGCGGCGGCGCTCTTTCAGCCCGGCAAAACGGCGGGCGGATAATTCAACGTGGACTTCAAAGCCGCCGTGGCAGGCATCCGTAATATCAATCCCGCGGATTTCATCAGCGGATTCAATAATGCCTTCGGAAAGGGAAAAACCGACCGCAAAATCGCCGAGGTTTTTCGGGCTGGCCATCATCACCACATGGGAGATGCCGTTGTACACCAGAGCTACCGGGGTCTCTTCCGCGACCCAGTCATTTTCATTATGCCCGGGTTTACTTTTTTGTTGCACATTTGTGAGATGCGCACCGCGAATTAGGCAATTATGTAACGACTCTATGGAATAAATGTCATCCATCAGATGAATTCCTGCGCTTAATAATACATAATAATAGTATGGGTAAAAGTTTACACCATTCCACCAGGCAATGAACCTGATCGCACGCACCACTGTGCGGATAAAAAGAAAGTTCGCTGTGGTTTATCCTGCAGCGGCATAAGAGCAATGTAATAAGGAGATCTCCATGCAAGTCAGCAGAAGGCAGTTCTTTAAGATCTGCGCTGGCGGTATGGCGGGTACAACGGCAGCGGCTCTGGGGTTTGCCCCGGCGGTCGCCATTGCCGGTTCACGTCAGTATAAGCTGTTGCGTGCGCGTGAAACCCGTAATACCTGCACATACTGTTCCGTTGGCTGCGGGCTGTTAATGTACAGTCTGGGTGACGGGGCAAAAAACGCCAAAGAATCTGTTTTCCACATTGAAGGGGATCCGGATCATCCGGTAAACCGTGGCGCATTGTGTCCGAAAGGCGCAGGTCTGATTGATTTTATCCACAGCGAAAGCCGCCTTAAATACCCTGAAGTCCGCGAGCCGGGCACCAACGAGTGGAAACGTATCTCGTGGAATGAGGCGTTTGATCGTATCGCCCGCCTGGTCAAAGATGACCGCGACAGTAACTTTATTGAAAAAAACAGCGATGGCGTGACCGTCAACCGCTGGTTAACCACCGGGATGTTATGCGCGTCTGCCGCCAGTAACGAAACCGGCTTTGTCACCCAGAAATTTTCCCGCGCCCTCGGCATGCTTGCCGTGGATAACCAGGCGCGTGTCTGACACGGACCTACGGTAGCAAGTCTTGCTCCGACATTTGGTCGCGGTGCCATGACCAACCACTGGGTTGATATTAAAAATGCCAACCTTATTGTTGTGATGGGCGGAAACGCTGCGGAAGCTCACCCTGTCGGGTTCCGCTGGGCGATGGAAGCCAAAATCCATAACAATGCCAAACTGATCGTGATTGACCCGCGCTTTACCCGTACTGCGGCTGTGGCAGATTTCTACACGCCTATTCGTTCCGGTACCGATATTGCGTTCCTGTCAGGTGTCATTAAATACCTGATGGAAAATGAAAAAATTAACCGTGAATATGTTGAGGCGTACACCAACGCCAGCCTGATCGTGCGTGAAGATTACGCGTTCGATAATGGCTTGTTCAGCGGCTATGATGCGGAAAAACGTCAGTACGATAAAACCACCTGGAACTACGAGCTGGATGAAAATGGTTTCGCTAAACGCGACACCACATTGCAGCATCCGCGTTGTGTCTGGAATTTACTGAAAGAGCACGTCAGCCGCTATACCCCGGATGTGGTGACCAATATCTGCGGAACGCCGAAAGACGACTTCCTGAAAGTCTGTGAATATATCGGCGAAACCTGCGCGAAAGATAAAACCGCCTCATTCCTGTATGCACTGGGCTGGACACAGCATACGGTCGGCGCACAGAACATCCGTACCATGGCCATGATCCAGCTGCTGCTGGGTAACATGGGGATGCTGGGCGGCGGTGTGAACGCACTGCGCGGTCACTCTAATATTCAGGGCTTAACTGACCTGGGTCTGCTGTCACAGAGCCTGCCGGGCTACCTGACGCTGCCGTCTGACAAACAGACAACACTGGACAGTTATCTGGCTGCCAATACACCAAAACCAACGGTGCCGGGCCAGGTCAACTACTGGGGCAACTATCCTAAGTTCTTTGTCAGCCTGATGAAAACCTTCTACGGTGACAAAGCGCAGAAAGAGAATAACTGGGGCTTTGACTGGCTGCCGAAGTGGGACAAAGGTTACGACGTCCTGCGTTATTTCGACATGATGGATAAAGGGGAAGTGAATGGCTATATCTGCCAGGGCTTTAACCCGTTAGCCTCATTCCCGAACAAAAACAAAGTGGTGAAGGCGCTTTCAAAACTGAAGTTCCTGATCACCGTTGACCCGCTGAATACCGAAACATCGAACTTCTGGCAGAACCACGGCGAGATGAACGATGTGGATCCGTCTCAGATTCAGACAACGGTATTCCGTCTGCCATCCTGCTGTTTCGCGGAAGAGAACGGTTCTATCGTTAACTCTGCCCGCTGGTTACAGTGGCACTGGAAAGGTGCGGATGCCCCGGGCGAAGCTATCAGTGACGGCGAAATCCTCTCCGGTATTTTCCACCGTGTCCGTAAGCTGTATGAAGCGGAGGGCGGTAAGGTGCCGGAGCAGGTGCTGAACATGACCTGGAACTACTTCGACCGCGATAATCCGACCCCGGAAGAAGTCGCGCAGGAGAGTAACGGTCTGGCGCTGGTGGATCTGAAAGATGCTGACGGCAATGTGATTGTGAAGAAAGGCGAGCAGCTCACCTCCTTCGCACAGTTGCGTGATGATGGTACCACGGCAAGCGGATGCTGGATTTTCGCCGGCAGCTGGACACCACAGGGTAACCAGATGGCGCGCCGCGATAACGCTGACCCGACCGGGCTGGGTAACACCCTTGGCTGGGCGTGGGCATGGCCGCTGAACCGCCGTGTCATTTATAACCGTGCGTCTGCGGACCCGGCGGGTAAACCGTGGGATCCGAAACGCCAGATTCTGGAGTGGAACGGCAGCAAGTGGATCGGTATGGATGTGCCGGACTACAGCAACGCCGCGCCGGATTCGGATGTCGGGCCGTTTATCATGCAGCCGGAAGGGATGGGCCGCCTGTTTGCTATCGACAAGATGGCAGAAGGGCCGTTCCCTGAGCACTACGAGCCGATTGAAACCCCGCTCGGCACTAACCCGCTGCACCCGGATGTGGTCTCCAACCCGGCAGCCCGTATCTTTAAGGACGACTGGGCGCAGATGGGTAAAGCAGCAGAATTCCCGTATGTCGGTACAACGTACCGCCTGACGGAGCATTTCCACTACTGGACCAAACATGCACTGTTAAATGCCATTATTCAGCCGCAGCAGTTTATCGAAATTGGTGAGCGTCTTGCGAATGAGAAGGGGATTTCCCAGGGTGATACGGTAAAAGTCAGTTCCAAACGCGGCTATATCAAAGCCAAAGCAGTGGTGACCAAACGCATCCGGACACTGGATGTGAATGGTCAGAAAGTGGATACCATCGGTATTCCGATTCACTGGGGCTTTGAGGGTGTGGCGGTGAAAGGCTTTATCACCAATACACTGACACCGTTTGTCGGGGATGCGAACACCCAGACGCCTGAATTTAAAGCCTTCCTGGTTAATGTGGAAAAGGTGTAAGGAGATAAATTATGTCAATGCAATCACAGGACATTATTCGTCGCTCTGCCACCAATTCCCTGACCCCCGCACCTCAGGTGCGGGATTTTAAGGAAGAAGTGGCGAAGCTGATTGACGTGACCACCTGTATCGGCTGTAAAGCCTGTCAGGTGGCCTGTTCGGAGTGGAATGACATCCGTGACAAAATCGGTACCAACGTGGGGGTGTATGACAACCCGCAGGATTTGACCGCCAAGTCATGGACTGTCATGCGTTTCTCCGAAGTGGAAGAGAACGGCAAATTTGAGTGGCTGATCCGTAAAGACGGCTGTATGCACTGCGCGGACCCGGGCTGTCTGAAAGCCTGCCCGGCGGAAGGTGCGATTATTCAGTATGCCAACGGGATTGTCGACTTCCAGTCAGAGCACTGCATCGGCTGCGGTTACTGTATCGCGGGCTGTCCGTTTAATGTGCCGCGTATCAACGAAGAAGATAACCGCGCTTATAAATGCACACTGTGTGTTGACCGCGTGGACGTGGGTCAGGAACCGGCGTGTGTGAAAACCTGTCCGACAGGCGCGATTCATTTCGGCTCGAAAGAGGATATGAAAGCGCTGGCCGGTGATCGTGTGACTGAGCTGCAAAGCCGTGGTTATGCCAAAGCCGGTCTGTATGATCCGCAGGGTGTCGGCGGTACGCACGTGATGTATGTGCTGCACCACGCGGATAAGCCGCAGTTATATCACGGCCTGCCGGAGAACCCGGAAATCAGTGCCGCGGTGAAATTCTGGAAAGGTGCATGGAAACCACTGGCCGCAGTCGGCTTTGCGGCGACCTTTGCGGCGGCAATCTTCCATTACGTGGGTATCGGTCCGAACCGGGTATCAAAACGCGAGGAAGAAGAGGCCCTGAAAGATATTCAGGATGTTCCGGCAAAGACTGAGCAATCAGCAGGTCAGGAGGAGCAGAAATAATGCAACAGGATGATCGCGAAAAAATTATCCGCCACAAACCCATTGCGCGTATCAATCACTGGGCTGTGGTCATTTGTTTTCTGTTTACGGCCATCAGCGGGCTCGGGTTTTTCTTCCCGTCGCTTAACTGGTTTATGAACATTCTGGGTACCCCGCAGTTATCACGTCTGCTGCATCCGTTTACCGGTGTGGTGATGTTCTTACTGTTTGTGTTTATGTTTTTCCGTTACTTTAAACACAACTTTATCAACCGTGATGATATCGAGTGGGCGAAGCAGATCGGCAAAATCATGAAAAATGAGGAAGCCGGTGATGTCGGTCAGTATAACCTCGGTCAGAAAGGGGTGTACTGGGCAGCCAGTATCTGCCTGTTCCTGCTGTTGCTGAGCGGTATTGTTATCTGGCGTCCTTACTTTGCGGAGTATTTCTCCATTCCGGTGATCCGCATTGCGCTGCTGGTACACTCAATTTCTGCTATCGGGCTGATTATCACCATTATTGTTCACGCGTATGCGGCAATCTGGGTGAAAGGATCAGTGCGTGCGATGACGGAAGGCTGGGTAACGCGCGGCTGGGCGAAGAAACATCACCCGCGCTGGTACCGTCAGATTGTGGCAAAAGAGCGCGAAGAGGATAAAAAAGGTCAGTGACCGTTTTTAATCTTCTTGTGTGACTATTCAGAAGGCAGGGGTTTCCCCTGCCTTTTCGACATTTTAAGGCAGCCGGTTCATAATAGGGTTTTCGTTGCCGGACCGGCTTATCCTCTCCATATCAGAAGAAGAGCAAGATCATGAGTATCCGAATTGTATCCAAAGAAGAGCTGGGACAGGCTCAGAAAAATGAAAAAGGGATTGGCTTTATCCCGGCAGTGCTGTTTCCTAATCTGAAGAATCTGTATCAGCGCCGTGCCGAACGCTTTGATGAGCTGGCCAAAGATAACCCGTTTGCGGATTACCTGGAATTTGCGGCGGAAATCACCCGCGCCCAGCAGAAGGCCCTGTATGACAATCCGCTTGAAATGGATATGGATGCCCTGATGGCGGCGAATACACCGGGCAAAGCGTTGCTCGACTGCCGTACATTTCAGCGCACGGAACACTGGCGCAAACTGCTGAAAAGCATTATTGCTGAGCTGCTGCCGGTTGCGCCGGATCATGCCCGTCCGACCCTGGAAAACCTGGACAAAGCCTCTGAAAATGAGCTGGAAGACATGGCAACGGCGTTGTTTAATCAGGAATTTTCTGCTGTATCCCCGGATAAGTCCGTGTTTATCTGGGCAGCGTTATCCCTGTACTGGGCGCAGATGGCGTCGATGATCCCGGGCAAAGGCCGTGAAGAGCACGGCGAACACCGCCAGTTCTGCCCGGTCTGTGCAGCGATGCCGGTCTCCGGGGTGATCCAGATCGGCACTACACAGGGGCTGCGCTATCTGCACTGCGGATTATGTGAAACCGAATGGCATGTGGTCCGTATTAAGTGTACTAACTGCGAGCAGACCCGTGATCTGAATTACTGGTCACTGGAAAGTGAACAGGCGGCGGTGAAAGCAGAAAGCTGTGGTGATTGCGGCAGTTACCTGAAAATCCTGTCACAGGAAAAAGACGCGAAAGTGGATACCGTGGCAGATGACCTGGCAACCCTGATCCTGGATGCCCGGATGGAAGAAGAAGGTTTTGCCCGCAGCAGTATCAACCCGTTCCTGTTCCCGAACGAATAAGTCAGTGAAGTGAGTCCGCTATGAATGAACGTGCATTATACAGTCAGATACCTGCCATTGACGGGTTATTACATGAAACACCGGTTGCCGCACTGACAGAACAGTACGGACAGACCTGTATCGTCAGTATGCTGCGGGAGATGCAGGATGATGCACGTGACGCGATCCGTGAGCGGCAGCAGCTGCCGGACTGGCACGATTGCTGGGCGGATGAACTGTCCCGCCGTCTGGACAGCGAGCGGGAAGCACTGCGGCCGGTCATTAACCTGACCGGTACTGTGCTGCACACCAATCTCGGCCGGGCATTACAGGCGGAAACGGCTATTGAGGCGGTGACCAATGCCATGCGCTGGCCGGTCACGCTCGAATATTCCCTCGGTGATGCCGGGCGCGGTCACCGCGACAGCATTGTTGCGGAGCGCCTGTGTCAGCTGACCGGTGCGGAAGCGGCCTGTATCGTCAATAATAATGCGGCGGCAGTATTGCTGGTGCTGGCGACGATGGCGGCCGGGCGGGAAGTGATTGTTTCCCGTGGTGAACTGGTGGAAATCGGCGGTGCCTTCCGTGTGCCGGAAGTGATGAGTCAGGCGGGCTGCCGTCTGGTTGAGGTCGGCACCACGAACCGGACCCATCTGCATGATTATAAAAATGCCGTCAGTGAGCAGACCGCGCTGCTGATGAAGGTCCACACCAGCAATTATCATATTGAAGGTTTTACGGCGGAGGTCTCCGGGCAGGAACTGGCGGCACTCGGCCGGGAACTGACTATCCCGTCGGTGATTGATCTCGGCAGCGGTGCTCTGATTGATATGACGCAGTGGGGACTGCCGGAAGAGCCGATGCCGCAGCGCTATCTGGCGCAGGGCATTGATATTGTGACTTTCTCCGGCGATAAACTGCTCGGCGGGCCGCAGGCAGGGATTATTCTCGGCAAAAAAGCGTGGATTGAGGCGATACAGCGTCATCCGCTCAAACGTGCTCTGCGGGCAGATAAAATGACCCTGGCGGCGCTGGATGCCACGCTGCGTCTGTACCGCTGTCCGGAAAAGCTGGCACAGACACTGCCGTCACTGCGCCTGCTGACCCGGTCTGCTGACGATATTTATGATATGGCACAACGGCTTGTACCGAAAATTCAGGCATATTACGGTGATGAATGGGTGATCCGCGCAGAGCCCTGCTCCTCGCAGATTGGCAGCGGATCCCTGCCGGTGGAACGCCTGCCCGGCTGGGCAGTGACGTTTACCCCGCAAAACGGAAAAGGCAGCGCCTTAGCCACTCTGACGCACTCTCACCGTCAGCTGACCATTCCGGTGATCGGGCGGGTGAGTGACGGGCGTCTGTGGTGGGATCTGCGTTGCCTTGAAGATGAAAACCGACTTTTACAGGCACTGTTACCATGATTTTTGCTACAGCCGGCCATGTTGACCACGGAAAAACGGCACTTATTCAGGCTGTTACCGGTGTGGATACCACTCATCTGCCGGAAGAGAAAAAACGCGGAATGACCATCGACCTCGGCTACGCTTACTGGCCGCAGGAAGATGATACCGTGATCGGCTTTGTCGATGTGCCGGGCCATGAAAAGTTTCTCGGCAATATGCTGGCGGGTATCGGCGGGATCCGCCATATCCTGCTGATTATTGCCTGTGACGATGGGGTGATGGCACAAACCCGCGAGCATCTGGCAATTCTGCGTCTGGCAGGACGCCCGCAGATCTCGGTGGTGCTGACCAAAGCCGATCGCGTTCCGGCGGAGCGGGTTGAGGAAGTCCGGCAGCAAATCACAGAGCTGCTGTTATCTGACGGCTGGCCGGAAAGCCCGGTGTTTGTCACCTCATCCCATACCGGCGAAGGGCTGGATGCACTGCGGGCGCACCTGCGTCTGCACCATCAGCAGCAATCCTCAGACAGCCGGACAGAAAAACGTTTCCGGATGGCGATTGACCGTGTTTTCAGTGTCAAAGGGGCAGGGCTGGTGGTGACCGGTACCGCGCTTGCCGGGCGTGTCAGCACCGGCGACACATTATGGGTGACCGGCAGCGATAAATCTGTCCGTGTGCGCGGCATTCATGCCCAGAACCGTCAGCAGGAACAGGCTCAGGCCGGTGATCGCGTGGCGATCAATCTGAGCGGGGATGTCAGCAAAGAGACGGTTTCCCGCGGCGACTGGTTGCTGAGCGAAAAACCGGTGCAGTCCGCACACCGCATTCTGGCGGAAATTGAAACAGATGAAGGTCTGAAAAGCTGGCAGCCGGTGCATATTCACCACGGTGCCAGTCATATCACCGGGCGGGTCTCCCTCCTGAGTGAGGATAACATCCGTCCGCTGCTGGCGGAAATCACCCTTGATACCCCGCTCTGGCTGGCGGAAGAAGACCGGCTGATCCTGCGCGATATCAGTGCGCAGCGCACACTGGCGGGTGCCCGGGTACTGAATTTATCCTCTCCGCGACGCGGAAAACGTCGTCCGGAATTTCTGGCATGGTTATCAGAACGGGCAGCGGCACAGAATGATCGTGATGTTCTGCTGTGCGAACTGCCGCGCGGGGAGGTTTTTCTGCCGGTGTTTGCCTGGGCGCGGCAGCTGACAGCAGAAAAACTGACGGAATGTACCGCCGGGCTGAATCTGTTGATCAATGACGGTTATGCCCTTTCGGCACAACGGGTTGAAACGGCAAAAGCCATTCTGCTGGCCACCCTGGCGGATTATCATCAGTCACACAGCGATCAGATGGGCGTCGGCCGTGACCGGCTGAAACGGATGGCATTACCGGTGCTTTCTGATTCCATCGTATTTCCGGTTATTGCACAATTACTGAATGAAAAGCAGATTGTCAGAACCCGGGGCTGGCTCCATCTGCCGGGATTCGGTCTGGCCTTCGACCCGGCTCAGGGCACGCTCTGGCACAGTGCGGAACCACTGTTTCAGCAGGAACCGTGGTGGGTTCGTGATCTGGCCGTCAAACTCGGTATTGATGAAACAACTGCCCGTCAATTTCTGAAAAAAGCCGCACAGCTGGGTCATATTATGGCGATTGTGCCTGACCGCTATTATCACCGGTCACAAATCACGGAATTCGCGCAGGTTATCCGTGAATATAATCAGTCACATGAAGCAGGTATCGGTGCGGCACAATTCAGGGATAAATACGGCATGGGGCGTAAGCTGGCCGTACAGATTCTGGAGTTTTTTGACAGAACCGGTTTTACCCGCCGCAGAGGGGATAAACATATTTTGCGGGATGAGGGACTGTTTTAATTTTCGTCAAAAGGGATTTAAGGCATGAAAATTGATTTGGAAAATTTTGTCAGTGAATTTAATAAGGATAAATTTCCCAGCTATTATGTTAAAAATGCAAAAATATATAGCTGGGAGATCGCCTTTGTGGAGATTGAAACTGGGGCATTTAAAGTTGCACTCGATGTCGATTCAAGGGGAAATGTCTGGCTGGCATTCAGGGATTATGGCTCTCTGGATCTTTTTAAGAAAAGCCTTAAACATGATTTTGATTATAAAACATTAATTTATGATGGCCGGAATAAAAAATATGAATTCAGCCGGATCCCGCTGGATGAAACAGATACTGTCTCCATTGTCCGCGGGATAGCCAGGGATATTATCGGTTTTTATAATGACATCTCTGTTGATTTCTATGCCGTAAAACAGAATGAACTCAGCAAAAAGATTGAATCGCATTTATACCAGAGTCGGGTAGCGAAAGTACTGGATGATACGTACCATTTCTTCAGGGGAAAACGTTTATCCGTTCTGGAAACGATGAGATGGATGAAAGAAAATAAATGCGGGATCAGCCGGTTTGGTGATGGTGAGCTGATGCTGATGCTGGAACTCGGTATTTATTATCAGAGTTCGGATAAAAAACTGATGTATGAATTGCGGAGTATTTGTTCCGGAAAGCGTAATACACTTGTTTGTATGCCTGGTTATGGATCAGAAGTCAAATTCTGGCAGGATTTCTGGGTGAACTACTGGTTTATCTGTAAATTTTTTATTGATCAGCCGGTATACGGTGACTCGTTTGTCAGTCGTCCGGAGGGATTTTATCAGTGTGGTCAAGAACTGGCTGATGCTTGGATGGAACTATGGGAAGGAAAAAATGTTTGTATTGTGACGGGCAAAGATTCACGTCTGAATACCGAACACTACTTACTGTCTAATATAAAGAATAAAGATGTTATCTGGTCAAAAAACAAGAATGCTTATGACGATATCGACCAGTTAACTGAACAGTGCCTGATGAAAGAGAATATTGATCTGTTTTTAATTGCGTTAGGCCCTGCCGGTACCGTATTGTCTGCCAGACTGACAGATAAAGAAAAGATAGCATATGATATCGGACATCTGACGAACAGCTACGATACCGTCTTTTCCGGGGCAGCCGTACCGGAGCAGCTGCCTTTCTGATCATAAAACAGTTTGCTCACAAGATAATGCTGGTCAGTTAAGAAACTGACCAGCCTGTTATACGGCCTTCTGTCATCAGGCTTTAGTGGCTAAAATGACGCTGGAGGCTTTTATCAGTGCGACAATTTCATTACCTTCATGTAATTCCATTTCATCGCGGCTTTCATTGGTAATAACGGCTGTCAGCGGCAGACCTTTTTCGGTTCTCAGGTGAATTGTGCTGTTGACCGCACCATTGACCATTTTGCTGATTTTACCGCGGAACTGATTACGGGCGGAAAAACGCAGACCGCAATCCGGATTTGCCAGTACCACCCACGGTGCTTTAATAATCGCGACAGCGTCTTTCCCTTCGCGGATCCCTAATACGTCACAGCTCTCTTTGGTGATGACGGTTGTCAGAATTTCACCATGCTCAAGTGTTAATTCCACTTCATTATTAACAGCACCGGCAACAATGCGGGAGACTTTACCGGTGAGCTGGTTACGTGCGGAAATTTTCATTGTGTGACCTCTTTCCTTTTAGTGATTAACTGAAATGGTTAATCTTCCTGTTGTATCACACGATATACGCAGCGGCGAGAATCCGTGAGTAAATATTCGACCCGTTCCACACTTGCATTTAAAACTGTCTGAAAGAGTTCCAGCTCGGCGCGGCAGAATCCCTGACACATGCGGGCAGCGGAGCAGATAGGGCAGTGGTTTTCAATAATCAGCCAGCTTCCTTCCGGTTCTTTTTCCCACTGCGCCATATAGCCTTCCTCTGTGCGGATGGCAACGAGGCGGATAATGCGTTCTTCCAGGGTTGCTGCGCCCTGAAGTTTATCAAAATAGTCGCGGCGGGCTTCGTTTTCACGGGCGGTAATAATTTTGCCGATAGCATCCTCGCCGAGTTCGCGGCGGATAGTGGTCAGGATTTTGACGGTCAGCTCCGCATGACTGTCAGGAAAGCGTTTATTGCCCAGCGCGGTCAGATGCCAGCGCTGCACCGGACGACCAACCCCCCGGCATTCGGAATGTGCCTCAACCATGCCGTCCCGGGCCAGTTTGGTAAACTGCTGACGGGCGGCTTCCCCGGTGGTGCCCAGATGCTCCCCGGCTTCGGATGCCTGCATCGGGCCATGCTTTTTCAGAAGAATAAGCAATTTTTCGCCGACCGATTGTGCGGAACTGAGGTTGCTTTCCAGGTTAGTTCTTGACATATTCTCGTGCCCGGTATTTATTTATCCAAGTTAATTCTTGTTTAATTTATCGTATTCAGCAAAGTATCACAAGACTAAAGGATGGTTCTATGTTGCCTGATGACAGCCGCTGGCGTGATCTCTTCTCAGGGAAAAACGCTGCGATTTCAATCGCTCTCTCGTTCGGTGTTGTTATTCACGCCGTTAATATCTTAATGGCGACCACCATTTTGCCATCCGTTGTTGCTGATATCGGCGGCCTGAATCTGTATGCCTGGAATACCACACTGTTTGTGGCGGCATCCATTATCGGTTCTGTACTCTCCGCCCGGCTGCTTGCCGTATACGGTGCCCGTATCGCCTATCTTATCTCGGTGGTGGCCTTTTTCGCCGGCAGCCTGGCCTGTGCGCTGGCACCCCGGATGGAAATTATGCTGCTGGGGCGTACCATTCAGGGCTTCGGCGGCGGTGTTATGTTCGCATTGTCTTATGCCATGATCAATTTAGTGTATGTGCCGGCACTGTGGCCGAGAGCCATGGCGCTGATTTCCGGGATGTGGGGTGTTGCCACATTAGTCGGTCCGGCAGTCGGGGGTATTTTTGCCCAGTTAAACGCCTGGCGTTTTGCTTTTGGTGTGATGTTGCCGCTGATGGTTATTTATGGGCTCTTTTTGCTTACAATTATGCCGAAAAAGCAGAAAGATGACGGCACCCGGCCGCGCCTTCCTCTGATCCAGCTGACATTACTGACTGCCGCTGTGCTGGTGGTCTCTGCGGGGAGCCTCAGCCCGGATGTATTCCTGAATGTGGGCGGTGTGGTGGTCTCGCTGCTGTTACTGATTGTGCTCGCGCTGATTGAGCAGCGCAGCCGCATCCGGTTACTGCCGGAAAATACCTTTCGGCGCGGCAGTCATCATGCGGCGCTGTATATCACCATCTCTCTGCTGGCGATCGGCATGACCTGTGAAGTGTTCGTGCCGTACTTCCTGCAGCGCCTGCACGGGCAGTCGCCGCTGGCATCCGGTTATATGAGTGCGCTGATGGCGCTGGGCTGGACTGTCAGCGAGATCATCAGTGCCGGATGGAAAGGGGCGAAAATGCGCGCCAGTATTCTGCTCGGGCCGGTTTTTGTGCTGGCGGGGCTGGTTCTGCTGGCACTGACGCTCTCTGTACCGTCTGCCGGTACATGGGGCATTATGTCGCCGATCCTGCTGGGGTTATCGCTGGTCGGATTCGGGATCGGGTTCGGCTGGCCGCATCTGCTGACCCGGATTTTACAGGTGGCTGCGCCTGCGGATAAAGAAATCGCCGCTGCCTCCATCACCACCGTGCAGCTTTTTGCCACAGCACTGGGTGCGGCGCTGGCGGGAATGATTGTTAACGTCAATGGTTTTAATGACGGCACATTGACGGGTGTGATGTCTTCAGCCTACTGGCTGATGATGTTACTGGCGATTGCGCCGCTGATTGCGATTTTCACCGCCCGGCGCTGTGCGGCTATTTCTTACGGCTGATTATCCCGTTTCTGATAATAGTGTATGCCGGAATGAGGACTGTATCCCGTTCCGGCGTTTTTTTACACTGACCGGATGTTTTCTGTCAGGGTAATGTCTGTTATGTCTCAGTATCATCTCGAATTTGAAAGGCCAATCATTGAGCTGGAAGAAAAAATCGCCGCATTGCAGTCATTTAAAGAGCGCAGCAGCGATTTGGGGTTTGATCCGGATGATGAAATTGCCTGTCTGCGGAAAAAATGCGAAAAACTGACCCAATCGATTTATGCAGACCTCGGTGCATGGGAGATTGTCCGGCTGGCCCGTCACCCGCTGCGGCCCTATACCCTGGATTATATCAGTCTTATTTTTACGGATTTTCAGGCGCTTGCCGGTGATCGCGCCTTTGCGGATGATAAGGCGATTGTCGGCGGACTGGCGCGTCTTGAAGGCCGTCCGGTGATGGTTATCGGTCATCAGAAAGGGCGGGATACCAAAGAAAAGTTACTGCGCAATTTCGGGATGCCGTCACCGGAGGGCTACCGTAAGGCGCTGCGCCTGATGAAAATGGCCGAACGTTTTCATATGCCGGTGCTGATGTTTATTGATTCCGCCGGTGCCTATCCCGGCGTGGGTGCGGAAGAGCGCGGACAGGCGGAGGCGATTGCCCGTAACCTGCTTGAGCTGTCACGGCTGAAAACGCCGGTGATCTGCTCCATCACCGGCGAAGGCTGTTCCGGCGGGGCGCTGGGGATCGGTGTCGGCGATCGCATCAATATGCTGCAATACAGTACTTATGCGGCGATTTCGCCGGAAGGGTGCGCCTCTATTCTGTGGAAAAGTGCGGATAAAGCGCCGCAGGCTGCCGAAACCATGGGGATGACCGCCCCGCGCCTGAAAGCACTGGGTATTATCGATACCATTATTCCTGAACCGGCAGGCGGTGCTCACCGCAACTATCAGCAGGCAGCGGATAATCTGCGTGAGCAGCTGTTGCAGGATCTGGCGGCGTTATCCGCCTTACCGGAAGACGAATTACTGGCGCTGCGCTATCAGAAATTAATGTCTTTCGGCTATTGCTGAGGACAGATTAACCTGTTTGTGATAACAATAGGGATGAATATCTCTCACAACGGGGACGCTGTCATGGCGGTCGATCTGAATTTGCTGCCGGTTTTTCTGGCAGTGGCGGAACAGGGCAGTTTTACCGGTGCTGCCACCCGGCTGGGAATGCCGTCGTCTAATGTCAGCCGGGCTATCAGACAGCTGGAAACCCAGACAGGATGCCGCCTGATCGAACGGACAACCCGGCGTATGCGCCTGACGGCACAGGGGCAGCAGTTGTATCAGTGCGCCGGAAAAACGGACGCCATGCTGCGGGAAACCTTTTCACAGATCCGCAATGACGATGTGCTGACCGGCTGTTTCCGGCTGACGGTACCCGGTGAAGGCTGCGGGGAAATGCTGGCACCGGTGCTGGCCCGGTTTGCCGCGCTGCATCCGGATTTGCAGATCCGGTGTGACACCCGGCTGACTCCGGCGGATATTATCAGTGATGATATCGATCTGCTGCTGACCTATCAGCGCGGAGAGATGGCAGACAGCAGTTATCACAGCCGTCTGATTCAGTCATGGTCATGTGTGGTGGTGGCTGCGCCCTCATTACTGGCGCGGACCGGTATCCCGGTTTCTGCCGCTGAGCTGACCCGGCTGCCCTGTATTTCCAGCCTGAGTGCCCTGAACGGTCAGCCGTGGGTTTTCCGTAAACCGGACGGCGGGTGGCTGACTGTGCGCATTAACAGCCGCTACCAGGTTAACGGTGCGGCACTGGCAGCGGCAGCAGCCGTTGAAGGGCTGGGTTTTGCGATTTTAACAGGGCATTTGTGTCAGCAGGCATTTCGTGACGGCACATTGCAGGCTGTCCGGCTGAATGAAGAACCGGCCCCCATTGAGCTGAGAGCCGTCTATGCCAGCCGTCGTGAGGTTTCACCGGTTATCGACAAATTCCTGCATTTTCTTGAATGTTCGCTGCGGGATCAGGCTACTAATCAGTAGCTGCGGAATACGGTCTGTTTTCCGTCCGCATCATAGGCGATCACATCATACGGCTCTTTCATATCCTTATATTCCATGCCGAGGCTGCCGACCGGCATCCCCGGAACAGAAATCCCTTTGGCACTTTCCGGCAGTGTATTAATGGCATCCAGGCTGTCCGCCGGGACGTGACCAATCACATATTTGCCGTTCAGCGTGGCGAGATGGCAGCTCATCAGGTTCGGGGTGGCTCCGGAACTGAGCATCATTTTCTCCAGCTGTGCCTGCGGAATAACATTGGTTTCCACATCATAACCGGCTTTTTCCACCCCTTCCGCCCACTGGCCGCAGCAACCGCAGGTCGGGGATTTATACACAGTGACGGTTCCTTTTGCCGCCATGGCACCGGCAGATAATGTGGTTAATAATAAAGATAACGCCCAAACGGATTTTTTCATCGGTATTCCCTGTAATGAGTTGGATAATAATGATGAGATTAATGGTTTACCTTAGGGGAAGGTCAATACAGGGGAACGTATAGTTATGCGGAGAAGTGTAAAGGTTTAAACGGAGGTCATAATGGTAACGCACCTGACATTACAGATAACAGCAACAGAAACCCGGATTTTTTCTGCGGAGGCTGATGTGCGGCTTCCGCTCGGCGACAGTGTGATTGACGGATTTGTTTTCCGGCACTCGCCGGTGACCGCTTATGAAGCGGAAGTAGCGATCGAACATATTGAAAACCGGATTATCCCGGCGCGGGCCACACTACCAGCCGGAGAGCTCATTTTGCATTGCCCGGATCCGCGGCTAAACTATCTACTGACTGGTGATGAAGCGGATTTCTTATCCACTGAGGAAATAGAACGCGCGTTTAATGAGATCGTGAATGTCATCAGCGGCAGCCCGGTATCATCAACATCACTCCCTTCCGACAAACAATTCACGGCGTTTTTACTGATTATCCGTGAGATCACCCATCACTGGGGACTGGCAGGTCTGGTGCCGGGAACAGCCGGAAAAAATGATGTGATATAACATGCATGCAAAATGACTCTTATCAAAATAAATTATAAAATTTGTATTATTATTTAGTTCCCGGGGTTACTGCTCCGGCGATTGTATGATGACAGAGCTGAACAGATATGAGCATTGCACTGATAAATAAGATTAAATCCGTTTCTTCCCGGTTTTCAGCCGGGTATTTCGGCATGGTTCTGGGGCTGATCGGCACCGGGATGGCATGGCGTTACGCAGCGGCGGAGCAGGGCTATCCGGCAATCATCGGTGAGGTGATTATTGGTGCCGGTTGTGCGGTCTGGCTGGTGCTGATCACACTGTTTATTATCCGCAGTCTCTGTTTCCCGGAAAAAATGACCGACGAGTTCCGTCATCCGGTCGCCAGCGGGTTTTCCAGCTTGTTACCGGCGACCATCGTACTGGTAGCGATGGGGCTGACACCCTACTTACCGCTGTTTTCCACCGGATTATTCGCCCTTGGTGCCGTAGCGCAACTCTCTTATGCCGCGTGGCTGGTCGGCTCCCAGTGGAAAGGAGAGTACCCGAAAGCGGCGACCACCCCGGTGCTCTATCTGCCGACTGTCGCTAATAATTTTATCTGTGCCATGGCATGTGGTGCGCTCGGGTTTACTGACCTTGGTATTCTCTTCTTCGGCGCCGGGGTTTTCTCCTGGCTGAGCCTGGAGCCGGCGATTCTGAAACGGATCCGCAGTGACGGGCTGATGGATGAAAAATCGCGCCTCTCTTTCGGTATTCAGCTGGCACCGGCGCTGGTGGCATGCAGCGCCTATCTGGCGGTAAATCAGAATCACATTGATTTCTTTGCCAAAATGCTGCTCGGTTACGGGTTACTGCAACTGGTGTTTATGATCCGGCTGATCCCCTGGTTTACCCGGCAGGCATTTACCTTATCATTCTGGAGTTTTTCATTCGGCGTATCAGCACTGGCAAAATCTTCTCTGAATATCAGCATGTCTTCAGATAATGAATTTATTCACCTGCTGGCATTCACTCTGTTTATCTTTTCCAACGCCTTTATCTTGTTGCTGGTGGTGAATTCGCTGCGTCTGCTGGTCAGAAAGCAAATCACCCGCGCCCGTATCCGCGAAGAAAATTAATATTCAGTCGCCGGTTATCAATTTGATTATTTATTAATCATTATTCTCATAATGATATCTGCACTGAAAATCACCGGCATCATGATGTCATCAGTACGAATAGCGAACAATTTCACAAAGTGATCAAAAACGCCGTTATTAATCACATTTTATAACCCTTTTCCCCGCTAATACGTCCTCCTGGTGTGGTTATTGCTTTATCTGTTGATACAGATTGCATAACAGCCGTCTGTTCTCCACAAGAGTCCTAAATAAAACAGATAGTTATTAACAGAGTCAGATAGTCAAATTCACGTACAGGAGAGAAGAGATGTCTGATCAACAAAACACAGCATCTGATCTTATTTACCAGCTCGAAGATAAGCCCCCGTTTTTACAGGCAATTATTGGTGCCGTGACCCATCTGCTGGCCATTTTTGTCCCGATGGTCACACCGGCGCTGATTGTCGGTACTGCCTTACAGTTATCGCCTGAGACCAATGCGTATCTTGTTTCCATGGCCATGATTGCCTCCGGTGTCGGCACCTGGCTGCAGGTAAACCGCTACGGCATGGTCGGTTCGGGGTTATTATCGATTCAGTCCGTTAACTTTTCATTTGTGACAGTGATGATTGCCATCGGAACCAGCATGCGGGCTGATGGTGTTGATGAAGAACTGTTACTGTCCACTATCTTCGGTATCTCGTTTGCCGGTGCATTCTTAGTTGTGGGATCGTCTTTTATCCTGCCCTATCTGCGCCGTGTCATCACCCCGACTGTCAGCGGCATTGTGGTTCTGATGATCGGGCTGAGCCTGATAAAAGTCGGGATTATCGATTTCGGCGGCGGCTTCTCCGCCAAGTCCTCCGGTACCTTCGGTGATTATCAGAATATCGGTGTCGGGTTACTGGTTCTGCTGGTTGTTATCGGGTTTAACTGCTGCAAAAGCCCGCTGCTGCGCATGGGCGGGATCGCGATCGGGCTGATTGTCGGTTATATCTGTGCCCTGTTCCTGGGGATGGTGGATTTCAGTCAGATGAGCAAAGCCGCGTTTATCACGATCCCGGTGCCGTTCAAATACGGTTTCTCGTTTAACTTCGCCCACTTCCTGGTGGTTGCTATTATCTATCTGCTCAGTGTACTGGAGGCAGTCGGTGACCTGACGGCAACCGCGCTGGTGTCCGGGCAGAAAATTCAGGGGCCGGAATTTCAGTCCCGTCTGAAAGGCGGGGTAATGGCGGATGGTCTGGTCTCTGTGGCGGCTTCCGCGATGAGTTCTCTGCCGCTGACCACTTTTGCCCAGAACAACGGGGTTATTCAGATGACCGGGGTGGCTTCCCGGCATGTCGGAAAAATCATTGCGGTTATCCTGGTGATCCTGGGGCTGTTTCCGGGGATCGGCTGGTTCTTTACGACGATTCCGGCACCGGTGCTGGGGGGCGCGATGACACTGATGTTCTCCATGATCGCCATTGCCGGGATCCGCATTATTTTGTCAAACGGTCTGCGCCGCCGCGAAACCCTGATTGTGGCGACCTCACTGGGCCTGGGGTTGGGTGTCTCTTATGACCCGGCGGTTTTCCACGTCCTGCCGACATCCCTTTATGCGCTGGCAGAAAACCCGATCTGTATGGGCGGCGTGACAGCTATTATTTTGAACCTGATTATCCCGATCAGTAAGGAAAAAGAACCGGATGATATTGAAGAATCTGTGAGGGAAGAGGAAGTTTAATCAGCACGGCCTGACAGCCCGCTTATCTCCGCGGGCTGTCAGTATGCGGACTTACCGGTGACTGAGTGCCGGATTAGTGTATTTCTCCGGTAACCCCTGTCTCCCGGAAAGAGCTAAAAAAGCGGTTTAATGATATGTCATACCTGATTTTAACGAGGTTCTAACCTGCCCGCACTTTGCGCAAAATACCGATACACTCCGATACATGCGAACCGGAAATATTAATATCTATACAAACAGGGTGCAACGGTCGATTTTCTTTTTTGGGTAACCCCCATGCCGGAACCAACGTTACTATATATATTTCCGGCTAATTATCCCTCCATTTATGCCTGGCTTGATATAAAACGAGAACAGTATGGTAAAGATGATTTTAACAACGATTACTTGTTTGAAAAGGAAGGGCTTGCAGAAGTTCAACCCAATACACCGCTTCTGAAAATGGTGTTATATAAAATTAATTCTGATTTGACTGAAATACTGGTTACGGAGAAAACTCAGTTATATAACAGTGTGCAAAAGACAGAAATTTTCTGCTGCTGAGTATTCCGAACCGGGATTACGGGCAATATCGCCTGAGAGTGACTGTATTGGGTGACTGGCCGGAGTTAAACAAAGATGGGTTTACGTATTTTATAACAATAAAAACGTCCTTCACCAAATGAGTTGTTAATACTTATTAAAATTTAATGTCTGTATTTGTTGCTGTGCAATCCACACTCTTATTTGTTTGTCTATGAGCTTTGGTATTGTGCAATTTCCAATATAAAAATAGTCGGGTATACCTAAATCACGTTTTCATCCCCAAGGTGTACACCCGGGAATGCAATGCTCTGAGTGTAAAAAAGCCGATGGATACAGAGCATCAGCCGGCTTATGGATTTGTACTGAGTTACTGTGAAGCGTTACCATAAGAAAGTTGTTTAATGGGTTTGTGCAGAAAGAACATTGAGCTTTCCCTCCCCATACCTATTAAGGCGGGAAAGCCGGGAAAGTGGGAAACAAAATAACCCACCTTCATTGTAAAGTTAATT
>NZ_JAODZS010000023.1:0-85314 GCF_029835375.1 Morganella sp. GD04133
TGCGTGATTCATGGTTAACCTCAACCGTTATATTTATCAGTCCCGGATATATCAGCCGCAAAGAATACCAGATCTGCCCGTTACTGCTCTACTTTCTTTTTTAGTTTCCCGCTATGCTGATAAACAGGGTGTATTCATTTTCCGCTGAAGAAGGCAAAATAATAAGATGAATATTATTGATATCAATGCCATAACCCGTGATTACCCGGTATTAAAAATGCCGGGCCCGGAAGACAGCCATAAAGGTACATTCGGTACGCTCGGGATCACCGGCGGCGCGGCCGGTATGACCGGCGCGGTTATTCTGGCCGGATGCGCCGCACTGAAAACCGGGTGCGGAAAAGTGATCCTGGGGTTTAATCAGCCGCAGTTGCCGGTACCGTTTGTTGAGAATGCACCGGAGCTGATGCTGCGTACTGCCCGCGCGCTCGCGGATGATCCGGCACTGACCGCACAGGTTACCGGCCCCGGACTGGGGCAGAATACAGAGAGCCGTGCCCTTGCGGAAGCGGCGTTTATGCAAACCGGTAAACCGCAGGTGCTGGATGCGGATGCACTGAATATTCTGGCCGCCACACCGGGCATCGCACTGGATGATAAATGTGTGATAACCCCGCATCCGCAGGAAGCCGCCCGTCTGCTGCATACCACCGTGGCGGATATTCAGGCGGATCGCCCTGCGGCGGCACTGGCGCTGGCCGTCCAGTATCACTGCTGGGCGGTGCTGAAAGGGCACCGCAGCCTGATTGCCTCACCGGACGGTGAATTATGGTGTAATCACAGCGGCAACCGCGGACTGGCCACTGCCGGTAGCGGGGATGTGTTATCCGGTATTATAGGCAGTTTGCTGGCGCAGCGGCTGCCGGTACAGGAAGCGGTTTGCGGTGGTGTCTGGCTGCACGGCGCGGCGGCAGATGAATGTGTGGCCGCCGGTATTGGTCCTGCCGGATTAACCGCTCATGAAATTATTGATTATGTGCGGTTAATCCGTAACCGTCTGATAACAGAAACCACAGGTAATAAGAGTTA
Source organism: Morganella sp. GD04133 (assembly GCF_029835375.1). Lineage (NCBI taxonomy): Bacteria > Pseudomonadati > Pseudomonadota > Gammaproteobacteria > Enterobacterales > Morganellaceae > Morganella > Morganella sp. GD04133. Next base: position 1,030 of record NZ_JAODZS010000023.1, read on the forward strand.
ACGGTATCAATCTCACAGATATTTTCCGCACTGTTTAATATAGTGACAACATCCCGCATGATTTATTCAAGGAGGCAGTATGTATAATACAATTTTGGTTCCTATCGATATTTCAGAAGAAGAACTGACCAGCAAGGCAGTCCGCCATGCGCTTTATCTGGCGAAAGAAACAGGGGCTGAGCTGCATATTGTCCATGTCCTGCCGATCTCATCCGCGATTATTAATGCATATGCGCTGGGTTATATGGAAATAAAAGATAAAGCGACCATTAAGGCGGAAGAAGACATCCATATGCTGATGGATTCTATTGATCTGCCGCCGGAGCGCCTTGCTTATACGATTACCTTCGGTTCCCCGCGTGATGAAATTATCCAGGCGGCGGAAGAGGTTAAAGCCGATATTATCGTTATCGGTTCCCGCCGTCCGAATATCTCCACCCATCTGCTGGGCTCGACCGCCGGTGGTGTTGTCCGTTATGCACCGGTCTCGGTGATGGTTGTCCGCTGAGTTTTGCACGTCTCTGATATTTTTCCGGTGACATACGGTGTCACCGGCTGTTTCCCGGCACGGTGCTTCCCGGTTTATTGCCTATACTTAAATCAAATACACAGTGAACTGACAATGAGGGATGGTATGTATAAAACGATATTAGTTCCTATTGATGTGACAGAAGATGTATTGACGAGTAATGCCCTGAAACACGCGATTTATCTGGCGAAGATGTCACAGGCGAAACTGATGTTGTTTCACTCTGTACCGGATATTTCAAAATTCTCAATAAGCTATAACTACCACTATGAGTTACTGAATTCATTTGCGGAAAAAGCTATTGCCCGCTCAAAAGACGAGTTAAAAGCGATTGCGGAGAAAGTGGATTTACCGGCGGAGCAGGTCAGTTATTTTGTGGATTACGGCACACCGAGAGACAAAGTGCTGGCAAAAGCAAAAGAGATCCATGCTGATTTGATTGTTGTCGGTTCGCGCCTGCCGGGTATCTCAACCCATCTGCTGGGGTCAACCGCCTCCGGGATTGTGGCACATGCACAGGTTTCCGTGCTGGTTGTCCGCTGAATATAACGATAAAAACGAAAAGGTCCGCGTTCGCGGACCTTTTTTATGAAAACAGAATTACTGTTTTGCCATCGATGCTTTGAATTCCTTCAGTGCATCAAGGCCCTGCTGACACGCCATGTCCTGAGTCTCTTCCGGTACAGATTTAATCTGTGTTTTTGCGGTTTCCAGCTGCTGTTTCATGGCCGTGATCTGTGCAGTTGCATCAGCATCACCTTTGGCTTCCTGCTCTGCCACTTTGACCATTTCGTCGATTTCAGTGAAATATTCATCACAGACTTTGCTGGCGTTGGCAGCAACAGAGAACAGGCATCCCAGTGTAATTAGTGTCAGCTTTTTCATTATAAACCTTATGTTGTAGGCAGGAACGGATATAAATAATTAATCAATATGCCCTGAAATATCATGGAATATATATAAGAATAAGATGAATATCAGAAGAACTACTTACTTTTCGCATAAGAATAACGCAATCCGGCACAGAGAGCAGGCAATGAACAATTTGTGCGGATGCAATTGAAACGCATTCTTATTTGTTGACAGGTTTTTGACGGCATCATAATGTACCAAAGAATACAAAAAATAAGGAGTCATTATGTCAGCCGTTAATGTTGTTCATATGGATACCAGTGCTTTCCCGGTGGTGATTATGCAGTCATTCCCGGAAAATAGGGCACAAACAGAACAGTGGGTGAATGAGCTGGATGCACTGCTGGATAAGCAGACACCCTTCGCATTAATTTATCCGCCGAAAGAAGGACCGGAAAAACCGGATACACAGGAAGATATGGATGCGCGTAAGTATGTCCGTCGCTGGCTGAAAACCGGAAAAGAAAAAATGACGGCATACTGCAGTATGATGATCCTGACCGTTAATCAGGAAACCGGGGATAAAGAACAGCTGGAGAAATTCGCGCCGATGGCCGCTGCGGTCTACGGTGTGCCGGTATTTGTTGCTGATGACATGGCAGCGGCGCGGGTAAAGGCGGCAGAGGTGACCGCCTGAAGGCAGCGGTTAATGGTAACCGCGGCTCATTGGGATGTTAATGAGTGGCGGAGGTAACAGGCGGTTATCTCCACGGATAACGGCAGCTGTTTTTCAATAAATTCCGCCGTGGGCTTGTCATGGCGCTGACTGAAAACCGGCAGATAAAGGTCGGCTTTCAGCATTTCCAGAAAACGGGCAGCCACGGCCAGTAATGTTTCCTCAGACGCAGTGATGCCGGGCAGTGCTTTCAGTCCGGTTGCCAGTTGTTGTGCGGCGCGCAGCGGACCGGCGCGGTAAAATTGTTCACTGATTTGCGGGAAGCGCTGTGATTCCGCCAGAATCAGCTGATATAAGCCGAGTGACTGCGGGTGAACGATGCTGTACAGGTAACGTCTGCCGCTGGTATATAACAGCGTTTCTGCATCGGGTGCGGCTTCCGGTTTTTCCTCTTCATTATCCTCAAAAATTCCGCTGATCAGATGGTCAATAACGGCCAGAAACAACGCTTCTTTTCCGCCGAAAGAGGTATACAGCGTGGATCGTGACCCGCCGGATTGTTCAATAATCCTATCCAGAGTTGTACCTTCGTAACCATGACAGATAAAAACATCCGCAGCGGCGGTAAGAATGGCATCACGGCGGCGCTGCCCTTTCGGGGTTAATGGTGACGGGGTGGGTGACATAACAGATAAAGGCTCCGGTGATAGTGACAAGTCCTGATTTAACCACGCTGCGCCGTATTGCTCAATAGGGTGTTTCCCTGACATACTGCAATTACGCATAGTCAGACTATTTATTATCAAACTATTGATCAAACCCAGTGAGTTGTTAATACAAAGAATTAGAATAGCGGGAAAGTCGGACCATCAACGGTTAACGGTAAAACTATGGGACAGGGGAAAGAGATTACACAGGATATGCAGCGGACTATCACCCGTCTGTGTATTGAGTGCGGGCTGCTGCTGTTACAGCACGGCGCGGAAAGCATGCTGGTGGAGGAGCTGGCGGGACGGACAGGAAAGGCGCTCGGGGCTGACCAGGTGGATTGTGCCATTTCAGCGAATGCCATTGTGCTCACCACGATTATTGACGGACACTGTCTGACATCCACCCGCAAAGTGATTGACCGCGGTATTAATATGCATATCGTCACAGAAGTGCAGCATGTGGTGATCCTCGCGGAGCACGGACATCTTGACTGCAAAGGGGTGCAGAAAAAATTCGCCCATATGAAACCGCTGCGCTATCCGCGCTGGGTGATGGTGCTGATGGTGGCGCTGTCCTGCGCCTGTTTCTGCAAACTGAATAACGGCGGCTGGGACGGGGCGGTGATTACCTTTGCCGCCAGCGGCTGTGCGATGTACGTCCGCCAGGTGCTGACCGCCCGGCATATGAACCCGCTGATTAATTTCTGTTTTACGGCGTTTGTTGCCACAATGGTGGCGGGAATGATGCTGAAAATTCCGCTGTTTTCGGCAACGTCCGGTATTGCCATGGCGGCGAGTGTGCTGCTGCTGGTGCCGGGGTTTCCGCTGATCAACGCAGTCGCGGACATGTTCAAAGGGCATGTTAACACCGGCCTGGCCCGCTGGGCGATGGCAAGCCTGCTCACCCTGGCAACCTGTATCGGTATCTTTACCGCGATCACACTCGGCAGCCTGAGGGACTGGATATGATGACGGCACTCTCTTTTCTGGCCGCACTGGCACAGGACATGCTGCTGGCAGCTATTCCGGCGGCCGGGTTTGCCATGGTATTTAACGTGCCGAAGCGGGCACTGAAATACTGTGCGCTGCTGGGGGCGATAGGTCACGGCAGCCGGTTTATGCTGATTGCCGCCGGTTTTGACATCGTTGCTTCCACATTCTGGGCATCGGTGCTGGTGGGGATCATCGGTATTCAGTGGTCCCGCTGGTGGCTGGCACACCCGAAAGTCTTTACCGTCGCCGCCATTATCCCGATGTTTCCCGGTATTAATGCCTATATGGCAATGCTGGCAGTGATTAAACTGTCACAGTCCGGTTTTACCCCGCAACTGCTGGAGATGCTGGTAAGCAATTTCCTGCGCGCGGCTTTTGTGGTCGGCGCATTGTCTATCGGGCTGTCTGTTCCCGGTTTGTGGCTGTACCGCAAACGTCCGCGCGTTTAACTGATACGGGTCAGGTTCAGGATAATATCCATGACCGGTTTATCGGTCACACTAATCTGAATCTGCACCCGGTTACTGCTCTCCTGCACACGGACATCAACCTCATCGTCATCATAGGCACAGGCCGTGCCGACTAGCTCATCTATCATTTCATCGACCAGCGGATGCATGATTATTCTCCGGATTTATGATTAATGTCAGCAGAGTATAAAGTTTCAGATTTAAATCATTCTGTAAAAAAACGCCCGGAAATTGTCTTATCCGGCGGATTGGCTGATGAATAAAAAATCTGAGGCGATAATTCCCGCATGGCGTGGCATAATTGCCCCCCTCTGGCATTCTGTTGGTTTATGATTTATATGCGCATTTTTCAATCATTTCGTTTTTCATTATTTTTATTTTGTATTATTTCGTCCGCTGCATTTGCAGCTGCACCGGAACGGTTCGACGAAGCAAAAATTGTTGCCCGTGAAAAAATCTATTACGACCAGAACCGAAACCCGCAAGGGGAAGGGACACTGTATTGCGGTTGTCAGTGGGAGTGGACCGGGAAATCCGGCGGCCGGATTGATCTGAACAGCTGCGGTTATCGTGTACGCTCTCAGGTGACCCGCGCAGAGCGGATTGAGTGGGAGCATATCGTCCCCGCCTGGGTGTTCGGACACCAGCGTCAGTGCTGGCAGAACGGCGGGCGCAAAAACTGTGTCGGTGAGGATCCGGTATTCCGTGTGATGGAAGCTGACCTCCACAATCTCGCGCCGTCTGTTGGTGAAGTCAATGGCGATCGCAGTAATTTCCGCTACGGGATCGCACGTGGTGCGGGTTCACAAAGCTACGGGCAGTGCACCAGCCGGGTGGATTTCAAACAGAGGGTTTTCGAGCCGCGGGATGAAGTCAAAGGGGAAGTGGCGCGGGTCTGGTTTTATATGCATGACCGCTATGATCTGGCGATGTCAGAGCAGCAGCAAAAATTACTGATGGTGTGGGACAGCGAATTTCCGCCGTCTGCCGCCGAGCGGGAACGGGATCGCCGTATCCGGGCGGTGACCGGGCAGTCAAATCCGTTTGTGACCGGTGAACGCCGCTGGGAGTCGGGGCATATCAACAGTGCTGACGGTATTTTTACCCGTCTGCCGTCCGCGCCGGTGACTCCGGTGAATGTGCCGCCGAAAGCAGAAAAAAAAGCAACGGATCAGCGTATCCGTGGTAACCGCAACAGTAAAATATACCACTTTCCGGATTGCCCGGGTTATAACCGGATCAGCAGTAAAAATGTTGAGATGTTCGCGGATGCTTCTTCTGCACAGGCCGCAGGCTACAGCATGGCGAAGAACTGCAAAGCGCGCTGATGTGCGGCGGATAACAGAAATGTGGCAAAAATGTTAAATATCCGCCGATTTTAATTGCTGAAAAGAAAGTATTGTCATTATACTGTCACAAAGTCAGTTTAGTGTTCGCTTTAGTTTGTCATCTGAGGATAACGAATGCGACATACAGACGAACGACAGTCCCGGCCGGTGATAAATCCCCTGAACAACAGGGCGGATTTATCACCGGCTTTTTTTTATCTGAATGTTCACTCATGGCTTGAAGGGAGCCGCCGGTTGCCAACTCACTGTTTCAGTTATTCCGTCGTCAGAAATCAACAGGATTAAGATTATGGGCAGACAAAAAGCGGTAGTCAGAGCACGCAAAGAGGCAAAACGCATGAGCCGGAAAGAGTCGCGCAGGGCACGTTTTAACGATGATAATGTGGCGGTGTTTATCCCGGCAGGCGGGGTGGAAACTATCGGCATGGCGCGGGAAAAACGCGACAACAGTGCTGTTTTACCGCGAAATGATGCACAGGATAAATACATCAGGTCGATAGCGCATAAACAGCTGATTATTGCCAACGGCGAGGCCGGATGCGGAAAAACCTTTATCAGTACCGCACTGGCGGCAGATGCGTTGATCAATAAGGAAATCGAGCGGATTATTGTCACCCGTCCGGTATTACAGGCGGAAGAGGATCTGGGCTTTCTGCCCGGGGATATCAGTGAAAAATTTGCGCCCTATTTCCGGCCGGTGTATGACGTTCTGGTGAAGCGTATGGGGGCTTCATTTTTACAGTATTGTCTGCGTCCGGAGATAGGTAAGGTGGAAATCGCGCCGTTTGCTTATATGCGCGGACGAACCTTTGAGAACGCGGTGGTGATCCTCGATGAGGCACAGAACGTGACTGTCACACAAATGAAAATGTTCCTGACCAGGATGGGGGAGAATGTGACCGTGATCGTCAACGGGGATGTCAGTCAGTGTGATTTACCGGGTAATGTCCCGTCAGGGCTGGCCGATGTACTGCGCCGTTTCCGGGATGACGATATGGTGTCGGTGGTGTCCTTCACACAGGATGACTGTGTGCGTTCATCACTTTGTCTGCGGGCATTGCAGGCTTATAACTGAGTATCGTGGCTGCGGCGGCAAACACCGCCGCAGCCGGTTTATTATCAGTCGTCAGCATCCATCACATCATGGCGCAGGCGGTGATAACCTTCCTCATCGTAACCGAAACGCCAGTACGGGATCGCATACATCTGGCTGTGTTCCCCGTTCAGCTCACGGCGCACATAGCGGCGCAGATCCCTGACCATTGCGTCCTCGCCGGCAATCCAGAATGTACATTCTGTCACATCGGCGACCGGCCAGCTTTTAAACAGCGCGGTGACCTCACCTGTTTTCTCTGTACCGCCGGTCACCCAGTGCAGGGTGATGCCCGCCGGTTTGTTCAGCATCTGCTGATCATCCGCGTGGTCGATGCGGATCACCACATTGCCCTGCGCCTCTGCGGGCATTTTTTCCAGCAGTGCGGCAACAGCGGGAAGTGCTGTTAAATCGGCAGCCATATAGTAGTGTTTCGCCACCGGCAGCAGCGGATCCGGCCCGCCGGGATTAGTAATACCGATATAATCACCCGGTTTGGCATTTTTGGCGAAATCCACCGCCGGACCGGCATCATCATGCATGGCGAATTCAATATCGATTTCTTTCCGTTCAGGGCGGATCGCACGCACAGTATAGGTACGGGCGATCGGACGCGGCTTATCTTCCGGCCAGACCGGTCCTTTATCGGACAGTACCGGCAGAGCAGGCGGATTCGGTGCATCTTTGGCAATAAACAGCTTCAGGTGACCACCTTCGCAATCTGCCGGATAGGTATCCAGCGACTCTGCCGTAAAGGTGATGCGGCGCAGATTGGGGGTAACGTCGGTAAAGGATTTCACCTGAATCAGATGCGGCGGTGCAGGGCGGTAGATATTTTTTTCCCGGCTCATGCGCAATTCTCCGTTCTATTGTTATCAGTTTAGTTATATCTATTTCGCGGAGTGTATCAGGAATTCAGAAGAATGGTAATCATTATCAATAAAATTATTTAAAAAAGCACACCGTATGGGGGTACGGTGTGCCGGGCAATGCAGCTGTTCAGACAGTGCATGATGTACTGATGAGGTACTTACTGATGAGACATGACGACTATCTTACTTTCATTCCCGCCGCCGTCATTAATAAGCGGAAAAGTGATGAGACGGCAAACAGTGCCAGCACACTGCCTGCCCAGATAGCGACCATCCAGGCGGCTTTTTTCCACCAGGGTGCCGCTGCGGCAGGATCAGTGGTAGCCCTGGTCATGGGTGATTTTTCCTCTGAAGACATAATAACTCCACCAGGTATATACCAGAATCACAGGTATGATGAATAAAGCACCGACCAGCATAAAGCTCAGGCTTTCACCGGGGGCGGCGGCCATCTCATAATCAATCACCGGCGGAATGATCATCGGCCAGATACTGATACCGAGCCCGGTGAAGCCCAGAAAAACCAGACCCAGTGCCGCAAAAAACGGCGTATAGTGCAGATGACGGCTGACACTGCGGAACAGCCCAGCGACACAGACAAGCACCAGCAGTGGCACCGGCAGGAAGAACAGAATGTTCGGGAAACTGAACCAGCGTGCCGCAATGGCGTCATGCGCCAGCGGTGTCCACAGGCTGATCACGGCCAGCACCGCCAGCATCACCAGGGTCAGTGGTTTCAGCACCTTATACATCTGCTGTTGCAAGTGACCTTCTGTTTTCATCACCAGCCAGCCGCAGCCGAGCAGGGCATAGGCGATCACCAGACCGAAACCGCAGAACAGCGGGAACGGCGCGAGCCAGTCAAAGGCACCGCCGGTAAAGGTGCGGTTTGCGACCGGAAAACCTTCAATTACGCTGCCAACGACCACACCCTGCACAAAGGTGGCGATAACAGAGCTGATCAGAAACGCGCGATCCCAGAAATAACGGTGATGTTCATCCGCTTTAAAGCGGAACTCAAAAGCCACGCCACGGAAGATTAACGCCACCAGCATCAGTGTCAGCGGAATGGCGAGCGCATCCAGAATCACAGCATAAGCGAGCGGGAAAGCGCCGAATAGCGCGGCACCGCCCAGCACCAGCCAGGTTTCGTTACCGTCCCAGACCGGCGCAACACTGTTCATCATCAGATCACGGTCAGCATTGCTTTTCACAAAGGGATAGAGGATGCCGATACCGAGGTCAAAGCCGTCCATTACGATATACATCAGCGTACTGAATATAATAATGACGAACCAAATCAGGGGTAAATCAATGCCCATGAGACACCTCCGGCGCGATACCTTTGCGGATCAGTTTCATCATATAGATGTAGCCGATGCCAAACACAGAACCATAAACAGCAAAGAAGATCAGCAGGCTGATACTCATATGTATCTCACCGTGTGCCGAAACGGCATCCGTTGTGCGCTGTAGTCCGTAAACCACCCACGGCTGACGGCCGATTTCAGTCACAAACCAGCCCGCGAGAATCGCGATAAGCCCGGACGGTGCCATCCATAACATAAAGCGCTGGAAAGGACGGGAATCATATAAACGCCCCCGGTAGCGCAGCCACAGACTCAGCGCGGCGGCAAGGAGCATCAGCATGCCGAGGCCGGCCATCACGCGGAATGACCAGAACACGGCGAACACATTGTCCGGCCTGTCTTCCGGCGGGAATTCAGTCAGTGCAGGCACCTGTTTATCAAGGCTGTGTGTCAGGATCAGACTGGCCAGCCCGGGAATTTCCACGGCATAGCGGGTTTTTTCCTGTGCATTATCCGGAATACCAAACAGGATCAGCGGTGTGGCCTCACCGGGTTTGTTCTCCCAGTGACCTTCCATTGCCGCAACCTTAACCGGCTGATGTTTCAGCGTGTTCAGCCCGTGTGCATCACCAATCAGTGCCTGGAGCGGTGCGAGTACCACAATCAGCCACAAAGACATGGAAAACATCTTTTTCATGGCACCGGATTTGTTGCCGCGCAGCAGGTGCCAGGCGGCAGAAGCAGCGATAAAAAAGGCGGATGCCAGAAATGCCGCGGTTGTCATGTGCAGCAGGCGGTACGGGAAGGACGGATTGAAAATCACCGCGAACCAGTCCACCGGCACCACAACACCGTTGATCACCTCATGTCCCTGCGGGGTCTGCATCCAGCTGTTGGACGCCAGGATCCAGAAAGTGGACATCAGTGTACCGAGCGCAACCATGCAGGTGGCGAAATAGTGCAGCTTTTCACCGACACGGTTCCAGCCGAACAGCATCACGCCGAGGAAACCGGCTTCCAGGAAGAAAGCAGTCAGTACTTCATAAGTGAGCAGCGGACCGGTGATTGATCCCGCAAACTCAGAAAAGAAACTCCAGTTGGTGCCGAACTGATAGGCCATCACCAGACCGGAAACCACCCCCATACCGAAATTCACGGCAAAGATGGCTGACCAGAAATGAAAGAGCTTTTTGTAATCCTCATTGCGGGTTTTCAGCCACATCCCCTCAAGCACCGCCAGAAATGACGCCAGACCGATGGTGATCGCAGGAAAAATGATATGAAACGACACAGTGAAGGCGAACTGAATTCGCGCAAGCTCAAGGGCACTTAACCCAAACATAGTGACCTCTCGTTATTATAACTATGCAAATAATAATTACGCAGATGAAATGTGTGGCACAGTACACCATGAGTTGCTAAAGTATAATAGTGACAATTAATAACGAAATGACTATAACAGTTTTGCGGAGAGCACTCCATGACACGCTACGAACAGTTAGCAGAGCAGATAAAACAGCAGATCGAAGATGATATCTGGCAGGTTGGCGACCGGCTGCCGTCATTGCGGGAAAGTGCAAAACAGTCGGGGCTGAGCCTGATGACTGTCGTACAGTCATACCAGTTACTGGAGAGTCAGGGTTGGGTGGTAGCCCGTCCGCAGTCCGGTTACTTTGTTGCCAAACGCGCTCCGGCGTTTGCCCCGGCCAAAGGCGGCCTGGGGATGCACCTGAGTGAAAATGTGGAGATCAACGCCTCGCTGTTTGATGTACTCCAGGCCTGCAAAGACTCGGCTATTATTCCGTTCGGGTCGGCATTCCCCGATCCTTCGCTGCTGGTGCAGCCGAAGCTCTCCAAAGCGCTGGGCGCAGTGGCCCGGCGTATCGCACCACAGAGTGCCGTGGTCAATATGCCGCCGGGGAATGAAAAACTGCGGCGTAATATCTCCCGCCGCTATGCCGCACAGGGTATCCATGTTTCGCCGGATGATATCGTCATCACCGCCGGAGCCATGGAATCCCTGTCGCTGAGCCTGCAGGCGGTCACGGAACCGGGGGACTGGGTGGTGATTGAGTCCCCGGCATTTTACGGTGCATTACAGGCGATTGAGCGTCTGCGCCTGAAAGCGGTGGCGATCAAAACTGATCCGCAAACCGGGATCGACCTTGATGCGCTGGAAGAGGTGGCCGGACGTTATGATATCAAAGCCTGCTGGCTGATGACGCACTTCCAGAACCCGCTCGGCGGTACCATGCCGCCGGAAAATAAGCGGCGGCTGGTGGAGATCCTGACACAGCATGAAATCGCCCTGATTGAAGATGATGTCTACAGTGAGCTCTGGTTTGGCAGCAATGCTCCGCAACCGGCGAAAAGCCTGGACAAGGATAACAATTTCTTCCACTGCTCCTCCTTTTCCAAATGTCTGGCGCCGGGCTTCCGGGTCGGTTGGGTGGCGGCAGGAAAACATGCCCGCAAAGTCCAGCAGTTACAGATGATGAGTACCGTATCCGCCAGTATGCCGACACAACAGGCGATTGCGGAATACCTCGGTCAGGGGGGTTATGATGCACATCTGAAAAAACTGCGCCAGCAGCTGGAGCAGCGCCAGCACCGGATGCTGTATGCCATCAGCGAATATTTCCCGTCAGACGTGAAGGTAAACTGCCCGCAGGGCGGCTATTTCCTCTGGCTGGAATTTGAACCACCGTTTGATGCGGTCAAACTGTATCGCATGGCACTCAATGAACAGATCAGCATTGCACCCGGCTCCATGTTTTCCACCAGCGATCAGTTTAATCATGCCTTCCGCCTGAACTGCTCATTTGAATGGAATGACCGGCTGGATAACGCCATGAAAGTGCTGGGGCAGTTGTGTCATGTGCTGAAGAAAACACAGGGGTGATTTGAACATCTGGTATACATTGCCATAGCTCAGGATCCGGGCTATTATCTGAACATAATTGTGTACATGTACAGGTTATGGTGATGAAAAATGTATCCTATACCATGATGAGAACGGAGCTTTCCGCTATCCTGGATAGCCTCAGAAATGGTGAGAATGTGACAATTACCCAGCGCGGAAAGCCGGATGTAGTGATTTCCGGTACTGTTTTGTCATCATGCAGAGCAGAGGAACCGGCGGCTGAGTATGTTGCCGGTAAACCGGAGATGCTGTTTCCGGCGGATATGATAAATCAGCGCCGGCAAACGGAGGAAGCGGTAACGGCTGTTCTGCCTTCTCCGGATTTTATCGAAACGGTGCGTAAAGCATCGGCTCAGCTTGAAGCTGCGGTGAATTCAGATGCAGTGAAAGAGATGCTGCGTATTACCGGGCAGCTTTCGGATATTGCCGGTAAAAATCTGACCGATTTCCAGAAAGCACTGGCAAGAACGAAAACCAAACACGCTGACATCATCAGAGCGCTGGAAGACAAATAATGACTATCCGATTTCTGACAGTTGATGAAGTGGTTGAAATACAACGTTCAACGCTGCCCAACAGCGGTAAACCGGATATCAGCAAACTGGAAGGGGCATTATCCCGTATTGAGGCATTGCGGGATTATGAAGAGTGTGAGGATATTTTTAAGTTCTCAGCCATGTACCTGATTTCCATTGCCAAAGCGCATGCTTTTAATGATGCAAACAAAAGAACAGCTTTCCAGGCAGCCAGTGTATTTCTGATACTGAATGGTGTTGAACTTAATGTCTCTATGGAGCTGGTCAAGCTGACCATACTGGCAGCCACCGGAGAAGCGGAACGGGATACCGCGGCGTTTGTTCTCAAGGTCTTGTCCGATTATCACAACGATCTGCTTGAAGAGACAACCGGCGGATATTAGAAACGGGCACTTCTCAGTGCCCGTTTTGCCGGAAAAAGGAAGCAGATTAACTGAACGCCAGGCTCATTGCCGCAGTAGCCAGTAATCCCCCGGCAACACCTTCACCGAGACGGCGGCGTTTGTCGTTGTATTCCCCTTTGCTCATCTGACCGAAAATCAGTGCCACACCGCTGTAAACAATGGCGCAGCTGGCGATATACACCCCGGATAACAGCAGGGACTGCATCGCGACACTTTCACTGCCGGAAATAAAGTTCGGCAGGATAGCAAAGTAGACCAGCAAGCCTTTCGGATTCAGAAAACTGGTAAAAAAGCCTTTGGTAATAACCGATTTTGCTGCCGGCTGCATCGGCGGCATTTCGCTCTTGTGCATGGCGGACATCACCATACGGACAGCCAGGTAAGCAATATAGGCCACGCCGAACCAGCGCATGCCGTTAAACAGAACCGGGGATGCCACCACCACAGCTGCCAGCCCGAATGCCGCCAGAATGGAATGCATACCGTAACCCAGCAGCACACCCATGTTGGCTTTCAGTGCCGCGCGGGAACCGCTGGCGAGACCTTGTGATGAAACGAATAAAATATCGGGTCCGGGAGCAAATACAATGGGTAACACGGTTGCGCCAAACACCATCAATGTATTTATGACCATACGACACCCCAAGTTAAAAAATAGATGAATAATTCACAATTTGTTGAATATTAAGAATTTAATTCAGAATTGTGACGTCCTGATTTGTTATGCAAATTATACGGGGCTTCGCGGGAAATTAGGTTGTTAAATTGACCCGAAAAAACTATTCTTAGCAATATTATTGCGCTGAAACTGTCAGGTGGTGATTTTAATGTCAATTGAACTGGATAAGATGGATCGGCGGATCCTGGACCAGCTGCAACGTAACGGCAGAATGCAGAATGTGGAGCTGGCCCGCGAAGTGGGGCTCTCGCCGTCACCCTGCCTGAGACGGGTACGGCGGCTGGAGGAAACTGGCGTTATCAGGCGCTATGCGGCGATTCTGGACGGCAGCAAGATAGGCGCGGGGCTGATGCTCTATGCCCGTATCTGGTTTAAGGGGCAGGACGCACAGACTATCAATGATTTTGTCGCCGCCATTAATGAAATGCCGGAGATTGTTGAGTGTCACCTGATGGCCGGTGAATGTGACGCCATGATCCGCATTGTGACCAAAGACCTGACCTCATACCGGCGCTTCCATGCCGATCACCTGACACAAATACCCAGTATTCAAAGCGTTAAGACGGAAGTACCGATGGAAACCCTGAAGGTGACACACGCGTTACCCCTGTAAACTGTGAGGGTTATCACGAAACGCAACAGAATTGTGCGGTCAGGCAGGTTATAAGCAACAGGATTGCGCAGCGATTTTGTGATGAGAGTCAAATCAGAGGCAAAGAAAAAGGCGCGTTAAAAAACGCGCCTCTGCGGATAAAACCAGCATATTATACTTCTGACATCAGTTGCCGGTAACGTTGATCATCATGATACAGCTGATGGAATACGCGGTATTTGGCATCATAAAACTGTTTGATACTCTCCGTTTGCGGGGTCACGGTTTTGCTGATCCGGCTCATGGCCTGCATCGCTTCCGGAATCGAGGCATAGAAGCCCGCCGCTACCGAGCCGAGCATGGCAGAACCGAGCAGAACCGCTTCGCTCTCTTCCGGCAGCAGCATGGCGCAGCCGGTGGCGTTGGCGTGTTCCTGAATAAAGATCGGGTTTTTGGTGCCGCCGCCGCAACCCATGATGGTATCAATGGCATATCCGGCTTTATTCATTTCTTCAATGATATGTCGGGTGCCCAGCGCAATCGCCTGAATGGTCGCCAGATAAATCAGCGCGAGATCATCAAGGGTCTGGGTCATACGCAGACCGGTCACCACACCGCGCAGATTCGGGTTCGCCCGCGGCGAGCGGTTGCCGTGGAAATACGGCAGCACATGGATATGCCGTGTCAGCAGGGCGATATCCTGTTTTGAACCCGCCAGCGACAGAAGACGGTCGTTGAGGAGCTGATACACCGTCTGTTGGTTCTGTTCAGCCAGCTTTTTCGCGTCATTGTACTGCGGGTGTGACGTGATCATATGGTCGATCAGCGCGCCGGTTGCGGATTGTCCGCCTTCATTGAGCCAGTAACCCGGAATCATGGCGCTGTAATAGGCACCCCAGATCCCGTCGATAAACCGGGCATTTTTGGATACCGCCATATGACAGGATGAGGTACCGCCGATCAGCGCCAGCCGGGTGTTGAAGTCCGGTTGTGCGCCGGTAGCATCCGCAGCACCCAGCACGCCGATCCCGCCGGCATGGGCATCAATAATCGAGGTGGCAACCGGCGTGCCCGGGATCAGCCCCAGATCTGCCGCTGCATTCGGTGTCAGGCCGTTACCGACCGGTTCACCCATCGGACGGATTTCACGGCCGATAATCTGCGCATCGTTTTCCAGCAAATCGTCCAGGCCAATCTGGCGGAAGAAGTGGGTGTCCCAGCGATCTTCATGGCCGAGATAGGTCCATTTACACACGGTGGAGCAGAGTGACCGGCTGTTGGTATAGGTTGCTTTCCAGGTCAGAAAATCCGGCAGATCAAAGAAATAGCCCGCTTTCGCCCAGGTGGTCGGCATGTTCTGCTTCAGCCATAACAGTTTCGGCGTTTCCATCTCCGGCGAGATGCGGTTACCGACATACGCCAGCACCGGATGTTTGGTGTCATTGATCCGCTGCGCCTGGCTGATAGCCCGGTGATCCATCCACATAATAATGTTCTGCTCGCTGCGGCCGGTCGGGCTGACCGTCAGCGGCTGACCCTGTTTATCCAGCACCACCAGGGAGCAGGTGGCGTCAAAACCGAGACCTTTGACCTGAATCGGGTCGATACGTGCCTGTGCCACGGCATCTTTTACCGCGAGACACACACTGCGCCAGATATCATCAGAGGATTGTTCCACATAATCCGCCTGTGGTTTGAACTGACGGATATCCCGCTTTGCTTCGCCTTTCTTGCGTCCGGCTGCATCAAAAACCCCGGCCCGGGCGCTGCCGCTCCCGACATCCACACCAATAAAATAGACACTCATAATCCGCTCCCTTATGACCGGGCTTTCTGCAATGCAATAAATAAGATAAGAATACCGCCCCACAGCGCCATGATGAGGTAACTGCTGACACCCAGCAGGTTAAGGCCGCTTTCCAGCATCTGTAAGACAAACAGGGCCAGCACAATACCGATAATGCGCCCGAAACCACCGTCCGGGTTCACACCGCCGAGCACGGAAGCCAGAATGGCGATCAGCAGATAAGATTCTCCGTATCCCGCTTTGGCGGAGTTAAACTTAGCCATCATAATAATCGCAGCCACCCAGCACAGGACGGACGAAATCACATACACCGCCATAATCGTTTTCTGCGTGTTCAGGCCGGAAAAGCGCGTTGCTTTCTCATTAGAACCCATCAGATAAACGGTACGCCCAAGCGGTGTATATTCCAGTAATCCCCACAGCAGGAACGCAAACAGCAGGAACAGGATCAGCGGCATCGGGATGCCGAGAAGGGTGCCGTTACCCAGCCACAGTAATGACGGCGGGAAGCCGGAGATTACCGTACCGCCGGAAATCAGTACATTCAGGCCGTTGATTAAGGTCATCATCCCGAGGGTGGCGAGGATCGGAGACACACCGACAAAGGCAATCAGAAAACCATTAATCAGCCCGATAATTACGGCGGTGACCAGCCCGGCCAGCAGGGCAGGCAGTAACATTGCGCCATCGCCCGGGCTCATCGCCATCACGCTTGCCATCACCAGCCCGCAGGCGTTGGTGGTCGCGATAATGGACAGGTTGATTCCGCCGGTCAGCATACAGACAGACATCGCCAGTGCCAGCATACCGAGCAGCGGCATCTGGGAGGTCATGGACTGGAAGTTGGAGACAGAGAAAAACGCGCCTGCATTAAACATCCCCTGTAACAGCAGGATAGCAGCCATGATCACCAGCAGGTAAATAATATTGCGGTCACTCCGCAGATTCAGCATTGACATCATGACAGATGACCTCCCGCAGCGGCACGGCGTTTTTCGTTATACGCGGTGAAACTGATACTGATAACAATGATAAGCCCGGTCAGCACGGTGTGCCAGTAAGACGGTACACCGGCCAGAGTCAGGCCGTTTTTGACAATCGCCAGCAGCGCAACCCCGAGGATAACCCCGGTAAGAGAGCCTTTGCCGCCGGTCATACTGACACCGCCTAATACCACGGCGGCCAGCACCGTCAGTTCAAAGCCCATCAGGGCATTCGGTGCAACGGACTGGGTGATTTGTGTCTGTACCACAGAAGCAATCCCCGCCAGTGCGCCCATATAGCCGTATACAAACAGCATCACGCCGAGAATACTGATACCGACACGCTTTGCGGCATCCGCATTACCGCCGACCGCATAAATCTGACGGCCGACACGGGTTTTGCTCATCAGAAAACCGGTGAAAATAACCACCGCAATCAGAGTCAGAATCGGCAGAGACAAACCGTAGTCATAACCGTCACTGCCGGTAAATGACATCACCTCGACACCATCCATAAACCACTCCGGGAAACCGTACAGCCATTCGCCGTTGGTGAAATAGATCAGCAGGCCGAAAAAGACGTTCAGAGTGGAAATGGTGATAATAATAGACGGCACTTTCAGGCGGTAGATCAGCAGGGCGTTGATCAGCCCCAGCAGCAGACCCACCACCGCCGCGATAGCAAAGGCGATAAAGAAGTTACCACCCTGTGACAGCACATACGTTGCCATCACATACTGTGCGGTGGCCGCTGTGGCCGGGAAGGAGATGTCAATCCCGCCGGAGACCAGCACCACAAACAGACCACAGGCCATAATCGCCAGGATAGCGGTGCTGGTGGTCATATCAAACACATTGCCCAATGTCATAAAATCTTCATTGGTGATGCTGAGAAACACACTGAGCAGCACAATTAATACCGCCAGCCAGAACTCATGATGTGCAAACAGATGACGACATGACTTAAGCATTAACCGCCTCCGTAATTGCCTGCTCTGTTGTGGTTAACGGATTGAACTCATGGGTAAAACGACCTTCTTTCATCACAATGACCCGGTGACTGTTATAGAATACTTCAGGAATTTCATCACTGATCATCAGAATCGCCATGCCTTCGGCAGCCAGCATTCTGATGATCTGATAAATACTCTCTTTATTGGCGACATCCACACCGACCGTCGGGGAATCGAGGATCAGAATATCCGGTTTCGCCGCTATCCATTTGGCAATCGCAATACGCTGGGCGTTTCCGCCGGACAGGCTGGTGACCGGCAGCGCCGGATCGGACACTTTTATCTGCAGTGCCTCAATCAGTCCGCTGACCAGTTCATGTGCCCGGGTGTGATCGAGCAGTCCGCCTTTGCGGGTCAGACGCGGCAGCACCACCGAGGTGGTGTTGTCGTGAATAGACTGCGCCATCACCAGTCCCGTACTCATGCGGTCTTCCGACACATAGCCGATGCCGTGATTAATCGCATCCCGGTTGGAGTGCAGCTGAACCGGTGAACCGTTGATCAGCAGTGTGCCGCTGTCAGGTTTCGTCATGCCGAACAGTGACAGACACAACTCTGTGCGTCCGGAACCGAGCAGCCCGGTAATGCTGACCACTTCACCGGCATGCAGCTTCAGGTCAATATCATAAAATTGATGTTGCTTTGTCAGTTTCTCTGCGCTGAGACGTAAGAGTCCCCCGGTGTTGTACGCAGAAAGTGGTGTGAACTCGAAACGCTGACCCGTCATAAGATAGGCCAGCTCATCACTGTTCATCTTATCTGCGTCATACGTTCCGATCAGTTTTCCGTCACGGATCACGGAGATCCGGTCGGAAATTTCCATCACTTCATCGAGCTTATGGCTGACAAACACCACAGTGACGCCGTTGGCTTTCAGATCAGCGACCACGCGGATCAGCTGATTGACTTCACTGCGCGTCAGTGAGGCTGTCGGTTCATCCATAATCACCAGCCGGGCATCATTTGCCATCGCGCGGCAGATAGCGACCAGCTGACATTCAGCAATGGAAAGTTGTTCAACACGTTTATGCAGGGGCAGGGACAAGCCAATACGGCTGATAATTTCCTGCGCCTGTTTCATCTGGCGGCGGCGGTTAGCCAGCCCTTTGTACCACCTGACATGTTCCTGAATAACAATGTTTTCAGCAACAGTCAGATTAGGAAAGAGCGAGAGATCCTGGTAAATCACCTGGATACCCTGCTCAATAGATTGCTGCGGGGTTAACTTACTGTAGCTTTGCCCGTTAATAATAATTTCTGCGCCCTTTTCCGGCGGATGAACACCGGAGATCACCTTGAATAAGGTACTTTTGCCGCAGCCATTCTTGCCGGCGAGACAATGAACCTCACCCCGGTTAAACGTCAGATTTATATTATCGAGTGCAATGACGGAGCCGAAGTGTTTGGAAACCTGTTTTAAGGTAATCAGTGCGTCTTTTGACATATACCAGCCCATGACAGGGCAGCACGGAAGCTGCCCTTTTTAACAAAAAATAAAGAAGGATCAGAAACCGAGTGAGGTGGCGTTATTGCTGTCAACTTCCAGGATTTTATTGAATTTAATCACCTGTTTCTGAGTATCGATTTCGGCTTTACCCAGATCTTTGACTTCCACACCGTCAGTCACTTTCTTGCCGTCCAGCATATCTTTGGAGACAGACACCAGTGCGTAACCTGCATCAGCCGGGTTCCACAGGAAACCTTTCTTGATTTCACCGCCTTTCAGATACGGTGCCGCCTGAGCCGGCATCAGAATACCCGCGGTGCTGATTTTGTTTTTCGCACGTTTTTTCTTGATTGCCTCACCGGCACCGATCAGGCCCAGTGAACCGTAAGAGACAATCCCTTTCATTTCAGGATGGGCTTTCATCAGGTCATTGGTTGCCGCGAAAGAGGCATCGATGCTTTCGGCAACCGGCATACGGCTGGTCACTTCGAACATTTCCGGATAGGTTTTCTTCTGATATTCAACGGCCAGGTTCGCCCAGTTATTGTGCAGAGGTACCGTCAGGGAACCGACATAAATCACATAGCCGCCTTTGCCACCCATGTTTTTCGCCAGTTCATCCATGGTCGCTTTGGCATAGGCATCGTTATCGATAGTTTCGATATCCCAGTCAGCGTTATGACCGTCCGGTGCTTCGTGAGTCAGCACAACGATGCCCTGTTCGCGGGCTTTCTTAAAGACCGGCTCAAGAACAGTCACATCATTCGGTACCACGGTGATGGCATCCACTTTTTTGGCAATCAGGTCTTCAATGATTTTTACCTGCTGAGCCGGATCCGGCGTGGAAGGCCCGACCTGATACGCATTCACGCCCAGATCTTTTGCCGCCTGCTGAACCCCTTTATCCATCTGGTTAAACCACGGAATCCCGGAGACTTTGACAACGTTGACGATTTCGTATTCTTTTGCCATGACGCTGGCAGAGAAAAGCGCAACAGATAATGCAGCGACTTTAAAAAATGATTTCTTCATCGGTAATAACCCTTTTTATATGGATACAGAGAGTGTTGCAGGGAGACCAAATAGAAGCCTGACTATAGGAGCAGGGATGATAAAAAGGGGAGGGAGAACTGAAAAATGTGATCTGTGCCCATTATTGATATTATCATGTTAATTATTTGATGTATTAATGTCTAATTTGATATTTCATGTAATTAAATTACATGAAATCATATCAATGAAACATAAAATTAACAAAATAAACCATAAATAAAAACAATTTGTGCGTTTTATTATTGCTACCCGGAAGGTATTTTCATTGACATTTGTAAAAACACTTATAACTTATGATAAAATCGCGCTGAACCGATTGTTTGCAATGTAACAATGCATCTTGTTTCATTTTTATGTGATTTATCCCACAAAATAAAATTCACAGGTGATATTGATTCTGAAATAAAACAACACAAATAACAGCTGTGAATTTCTTATTATTTGATTTTACTGTGATTTTCGTCTGAGGTTATTGAAACGTATCACAGAATAAAACTGAACTCTTGTGGTTTCACAATCGTGCGGTAATCCTCTGCATTCAGCACAATGGTTTCTGTCAGCGTTCCGGCGTTGAAGGCGATATCGGAGTAGCGTTCAAACAGAACCGGGTCAATCACCAGTTCCAGCTCCGGGTTAAAGGTAAAGGGTGCCAGCGCCCCCGGGGACACAGTCTGTCAGTGCTTTCACCTGTTCGGCGGTGGCAAAAGAGATTTTTTTACCACCGAAAAAACCGGCCAGTTTTTCGCCATCAATTTTTTCATCTCCGGGTAATACTGCCAGCACATTTTTCTTCACGCCGTTTCCCTTCACCTTTAAAACTACGGCTTTGGAACATTGCCCTAATTCAACGCCGCGCACCTGAGCCACTTCATCAGAGGTAAACCCGAGCGCATCGTGGCTCATGATTTCATAACGGGCGTGGTGATTATCCAGAAGGGTGGTGATTTTACGGAGGATACTATCGGACGAAGACATGTGGTTTTCCCTGTTATTGATTGTGATTACCGATCACGTTAATCAAAAACACAGGGAAAACCAATGCCTTTGCACTCAAAATGTGACAGGGCTACGGCCAGTTTCGCCAGAAACTGACGGATAACAGTACAAGCAGCGTATAAATTTCCAGACGGCCTAATAGCATAGCGAAACAGAGCAGGTATTTTGCCGCCGGTGAGATCTCCCCGAAGCCCGGCGCTGTTAACCCGAATCCCAGCCCCATATTATTAATACAGGCGGCCACACTGGCAAATGAGGTCATCAAATCGTACCCCATCAGGTTCAGGCACCAGATAAAAAAGCAGGTACAAATAACATAAAGGAAGAAAAAACTCAGGACGGAATTAATCAGCCGGTGCTGCACAACCGTATCACCGACTTTAATCAGGGTTTGAGCTTTCGGGTGGATCAGGGAATAGACTTCCCGCCAGCTCTGTTTGGAGAGAATTAAAAACCGGATCGCTTTTATTCCGCCGCAGGTGGAGCCGACACAACCACCGAAAAAACTGGCAAACAGAAGCAGAACAATAATATGGGATGGCCACTGCGCATAATCACCGGTGGCAAGTCCGTTATCTGTCAGCATGGAGCTGGTGAGGAAAAAAGCATGGACAAAGGATTCTTCTGCGGACGAATACATATTTGCCCGCCACACTTCAAAAAAGACCAGCGCGATAATAAAGGCGGCCACAGCAAAATAAAACCGTAATTCCGTGTTACTGAATAAGGGTTTCAGACTGCGTTTTGCCAGCGCCACAAAATAGAGGGTAAAGTTGACGGCGGATAATAATGAAAAAGCCCCCGCCACTAACTCAATCGCGGCGCTGTTAAAATAGCCGATACTCTCACTGTAAGTGGAAAACCCGCCGAGCGACACCGTTGAAAGTCCGTGACATAAGGCATCAAACCAGGCCATACCCGCCAGTTTAAAGGCAACGGTGCAGCAAAATCCCAGTAATAAATAGGTGAACCATAAATTACGGGCCGAGCTGGCTAAGCGAGGTGTTAATTTTTCATCCTTAAACGGGCCGGGCATTTCGGACTGATATAAACGCATCCCTCCGATACCCAGTAACGGGAATATCGCCACTGCCAGAACAATAACACCGAGGCCGCCGATAAAATTGAGCTGGGCACGGTAATATAAAACCGAGCGGGGTAAATCGGTGACATTGTGAAATACCGATGCACCGGTGGTGGTAATACCGGAAACACCTTCAAATAAGGCATCCTCAAAGGCCATATTCAGATGATCATCCAGCCAGAACGGCATGGCGCTGATAACAGAAAATAACAGCCAGAATACTGCAATCACCAGAAAGCCGTCCCGCGTCTGTAATTGCAGGCCGGTGGTTTTACTGCGGTACCAGCACACTAATCCGGCCGGAAAGAAAATCAGAAAACTACCGGCAAACGCGAAAAAACTCTGCTCCTGCGCAATCAGCGCAACCAGCATCGGTAATAATAATGTCAGGCTGTAAATCACTATCAGAAAACTGCTCAGATGGATAATGACTCGGGAACGGGTTGATATCACAGAGCGACCACCGGTTTTTCCAAAATAAATAGCAGATAATACTTGGTTCCTGATAGTGAACTGATTGCCGCTGATTGTAAATTGTTTTCAGCTGAACAGCGCAGCAGGATCAAAAAAGGCTGCAACCGGCAGCAGCCTTCTGTCAGTATAACGATACAAAAAAGCCATATTACATCGTTTCGTCAGCCCATACCCGCTGATAATCCGAACCGTTCACCCGCCAGATTTCACGGATATTCTCACCGGTATAATTGAGATAATCATGTTCAGCAGAAAACTGTACCACCAGTGCCGTTTCACACTCCGTGGTTATCTTTCTTGGTGCATCGATAACAGATGACGTCACGGAATCTTCCTGTAAACGGATTTTCAGTTTTTTTAATCCGTGCTGCACATGGAACAGAAACAAATAATTATGAAACATTCTCAGCTCCGGATTTTTTATTGGCAAGCCGGGGATAAATAATACCGCAGGCGCAGGTTATCTGGATGGGTATTAAATCTGATGACTTTACTGACAGTACAAAAACACAGGTATCATTCCCGGACAATAATAATATTCAGACCCGTACAGGGATAAGAGCGCTTATTAATGGCCGCTGTACATCGGAACAGGGCGAAAATACAGAAATTCAGCCATTTATTGAAACAAACTGGATCCATAATACGGAATCTTATGGTGTGAAGCTTGATGATGTAAGAAATTATGCGAACAGTGGTGAAAATAATATCGGTGAAATAAAAATCGGTGTTGAAAGCAAACTTAATAATAACTCGGCAGTATGGATAAATGCAGCTCAGCAATTCAAAAAGAATGGCTACAGTGATACTCAGGGAATGTTAGGTATCAAATATGCATTTTGATCTGCTCTTGCGGAGCTGATTTCCGGGAACAGATATCATATTAAATGTTATGGCAGCGCAATAATATTGCACTGCCATTTTTTTTAAGCAGATAGCGGGGAGGTATTCAGGTAATATCAGGTGAAACCTCATCTTTTTCAAACGAAAAAATGTATGGAATTGAGTAATTCTCCTATTCTGCAGCGCGATACTTATGTGTATCATAATTTCATTGCTTATTTAAATGGTATAAGTACATAAGTGGAGAGTGTATGGACATTTTTTACGAAAAAAAGAAAGATGATTATTACTTAACAATGGCAGGTATATTTGTTGATGGCATAAATAAATCGTCTATCAGAGCATCTTCTTTTTATTTAAAATCAAGCAGTGTTATCCATTCATTTATTAGTGAAATAAATGACTTTTGTTCAGAGAGATATCAGATATGCAAAAGTGAACGAACAACAACAAATGAAAAGCACAAAGCATTAGCTGAACTCAGGGAAGAGGATGTTATTCTTAATAATGAATTAATTTCCCTGCAATTAAATAATTTCAGTAAGTATCTCTATCTGGAAGTATCTAAATTAAACGGTGTTGTTACATATGTAATAAAAGGTCTTGCTTTCGTCGGGGGTGTCGGACAGGTTGCTATGGGGTTGCCATTAATATTTGCCCCCGGAATTAATGGTATGGGAGGGGCCGTTTTTGGTGTGGCACTCGTTGCTCATGGTGCAAATAATATATATGAGAGCATTCGTTTTTTTACCGGTACTGAAAATTCAGTTGGTTACGTAAGGGATTTCTATCGGGGAACATCTAAGGTCTTTGGGGGTGATGATCTGTTAGGTGATAAGATCTATGCTATTGTTGATATCGGATTATCATTGCATGGATTATTCAGTAAATTTTCAGAACCAAATGCAAACTCATTGATTTCAATAAGTAAATTTGGTCCATTAAAGATTAAAAATTATGACTCTCCTCACACAGGAAGAATATTTAAAGCCGTGAATGCTGATTTTAAAATGGGAATACAAAGAGCATCTAAATTAGCATTATCTATAGAAATAGCCAATGATTTCCTTAGCTTTAGAACTATTTATTAGTTTTCATTTTTAGATAAATACGGGCAAATTTTAAATATTCTCTTGTTGTTTTAAATAAAAGGCTAAATAAACCAAATAATATGTATGGTAGGATCATGAAAAAAAGATCATTTGTTGGCTTGGATATAAAGGAAAGTGGTATTGTTATTGTCACTACAAATATAAATAGCAGGGTGTAGAAAAAAGATTTTTTTGCCGTTTCTGTTATTTTTTTATCAAAATCGACATTTGCAGAAGCACATAATTTTCTGAACTGATGTATTTCACTACGCTTATAACCAACTTCAAGCAGTAACCTGTTCATTGAACGCATAAAGTCCTCTTTGATGCTTTTCCCGTGGGCGTATTACATTGTAATTGTAGTATTTTCTCCATGGTCATACTATGACATTTATCTGAAAACAGGGTCAGATGGCATTGGTTGGTTTCAGGGTCAGGAAGCTCAGGTAGTAGCGGACCACACCCATCTCTTCTTTGTTCAGGTTCAGCGTGCGCAGCATCTGTGCGTTTTCCGACAAAAAACTATTGCTGATAGCCGCGTTCTAGACTGGCATTTTTAATTTATAACTAAGATAATCATCATCTGCCGGTTCACAAAAACTGTTTTCACCAATATCCTGAATATACTCATTCAGATGATAGTTAAAGCACTGGTGAGTTCCATCCGTATAATCACTATCACTATTAAGTAAATCAGACAATTGGAAAGCAGCAGATAAAAGAGTATTTATCGTTTACTTGTGTTTCGTCTGAGTATGTCATGAGAAATGTCCTGTTATTTACACTAACCTGAGCTTTAGTTATATAATGACTATAGCGGTTAAACAACATGGAAGGTAAAGGCGATGTCAAATTTTGAAATCAGACTGAATAACCGGTCATATCTGACCCGACAGGAATTTGAATTAACCCCGGGTTATTCGGTGACATTAAAAATATCTGGTTTACACAATAAAGAGCATTTAATGTTTAAAGCGAGTAATAACCGGATTAGCTTAGCACAGAATGCAGATAATAAAAAAAGTGAACAAACATTAAAGATCACTGCAGTCAGCGAAGGAAGCAGTGAGATCACATCAGTGACGAAAGGTATTGGTCAATGTGCGGTTAAGGAAATGACCGGTAAAATGTCAGATTGTTTCCCCCGGTTAACCTTTCTGGTTTTACCAAAAATCGCTATTCCGTCTGATTTGACACTCAGACAAAAAGTACTGGTTCAGGTACTTCTTTCTGAGACATCGACACCGCAAAAAAAACTATTTAATTCCAAAGAAGCAAAAGAAGCGATGACATTAATGCATGATGCACTGTATAACCGGATTGCATCACCAAAGGCACGCTATCTCGATGTTCCTCAGGATGGCAGTGATAAGTTGCTGGGGGTTATATTTAAAGGCAGAGTGATTGAAGGGTTTAAAAATAACACGATAGATCCTAAGATCCTCAGCAGGATAAGTGTGCTTATTGAAAAAGCTAACGATGGTAATCCTGATATGAAAAAGTACAGAATGCTGATACAGGATGCTATTGAAATAGCAAAAAAAGATAGTGTTATTTCTGACTATACGGTGATTGGCTGGAGGACAACGGGTAGCAGCCTGGGGGGCGGCGGCATAGAGAAATATAAAGATTTACAAGGTCAGACCTTTACAAAACTGACTGCCGAATTTCTCAGACAATAAAGAGAGACTATGATGAAAGCTGGTATTATTACAGTGCTATCCCTGATTTTTATTTCTTTTTCCGGCACTGCATCATCCGGCAACCGGGAACTGTCCGGCGACTGGGGGATATATGACAGTAAGCCTGAATCCGTATTTAAGCCACTTGATGATAAACGCTATAAGGCGCATTTTGAGGATGCTGCTAAATATTTTATTGCCATCTATAATATGAATAATGAGGTTAATGATTTTTGTCTTGTCGGCTACAAATGGCGTGATAAAAATCGTGAAAACAATGTCAATGTTATCTGGAAAAACCATTATTTAATCAACTGGGAAATGCCGTACCGGCCGGCGGATAATGCTGACTATGTCCGCTCATTGATATTATCAAAACCCGCTATAAATCTGAAAGATGATGTGGTTCCGTACAGTGAAATTGGTTTCCGCACAGCCCTCTGGCCGGAAGAGGGAATTAAGCAGATAACGGATGATTGTCTGAAAAACGGCAATCAGGTACAGATTCAACCATTTCAGCCGGATCCGAAATGGAATATCGAAAATAAACCAGAATGAAGGTACAGAGAAGGATTCTTTAAAAAATAGCCCATATATTAATATGGGCTATTGCAGATATGCAGATGTAACTATCAGTCGTTACACATTAAACAGGAAATTCAGCACGTCGCCGTCTTTCACAATGTAATCTTTACCTTCTGCACGCATTTTACCGGCTTCTTTTGCACCTTGTTCGCCTTTGTACTGGATGAAATCCTCAAATGCGATGGTCTGGGCGCGGATAAAGCCTTTTTCAAAGTCGGTATGGATCTTACCGGCTGCCTGCGGGGCGGTTGCGCCGACAGGGATGGTCCATGCACGGACTTCTTTCACACCGGCGGTGAAATAGGTCTGCAGGTTGAGCAGGGCGTAACCGGCGCGGATCACGCGGTTCAGACCCGGTTCTTCGATACCGAGGTCAGCCATAAACTCTTCGCGGTCACCATCTTCCAGCTCAGCGATATCGGATTCAATGGCTGCACATACCGGTACAACCACAGAACCTTCTTTTTCTGCGATTTCACGCACCTGATCCAGATACGGGTTGTTTTCAAAGCCATCTTCGTTGACGTTGGCAATGTACATGGTTGGTTTCAGGGTCAGGAAGCTCAGGTAGCGAATCGCGCCCATTTCTTCTTTGTTCAGGTTCAGCGTGCGCAGCATCTGTGCGTTTTCCAGCAGCGGCAGGCATTTTTCCAGAACTTCCAGCTCCAGTTTCGCGTCTTTGTCGCCGCCTTTGGCGCGCTTCTGCACACGGTGGATAGCACGTTCACAGGTGTCGAGGTCAGCCAGCGCCAGTTCGGTATTGATGGTATCAATATCTTCAGCCGGGTTAACACGACCGGAAACGTGAACAATGTTATCATCGTCAAAGCAGCGGACAACGTGGCCGATAGCTTCTGTTTCGCGGATGTTGGTCAGGAACTGGTTACCCAGACCTTCACCTTTGGATGCGCCTTTCACCAGACCGGCGATATCGACGAATTCCATGGTGGTCGGCAGAATACGCTGTGGTTTTACGATTTCCGCCAGTGCATCTAGGCGGGCATCCGGCATCGGCACCACGCCGGTGTTCGGCTCAATTGTACAGAACGGAAAGTTCGCCGCTTCAATACCTGCTTTGGTCAGCGCGTTAAACAGCGTTGATTTCCCGACGTTCGGCAGACCGACGATACCACATTTGAAACCCATAAATTCTTCACCTTAAAAATGACAGCAGACCAAAACGGCCTGCAAGCACGTTAAATAATTGCCGCCGATTATACACGGTTACGGATAAACAGACGATACCTGCGGCTCACTGACCGGCTTTAAATGTATGCAGACGCGAAATGGCTTTTGCCATGCCGTCTTTCATCAGCACATCGGTGCAGCGCACGGCTTCATCGATAGTCTCATCAATCAGTTGCTGTTCGGAGGCAGGGGGCTTGCCCAGCACAAAGCCGACCACTTTACTCTTATCACCCGGATGACCGATGCCGATACGCAGACGATGAAAGTTCGGATTGTTACCCAATTTGCTCTGGATATCTTTCAGGCCGTTGTGACCGCCGTTGCCGCCGCCGAGTTTCATTTTTGCTATGCCGGGCAGAAGATCCAGTTCATCATGCGCCACCAGAATTTCATCGGGGGCAATCTGGTAAAAACCGGCGAGGGCGCTGACCGCTTTACCGCTCAGGTTCATAAAGGTGGTCGGCACCAGCAGGCGGACATCATTGCCCTGAATATTCAGACGCGCGGTATAACCGTAAAACTTACTTTCTGATTTTAATGACTGATTATAACGGCGGGCCAGTTCATCCACATACCAGGCACCGGCATTGTGGCGGGTTTGGGCGTATTCTGCACCGGGGTTGGCCAGCCCCACAATTAATTTTATCTGACTCACACTTGTATCACTTGTTGTTCAGGCAGGTTTGACTGCAAAGAGGGCTATTCTACCCGTCACCCGCGCGGAGTACAAAAGAAACGTCCTTCCCGGACGGATGTGACTATTTGTGCAATAATTTAGTGATGAATTATTAAGTTTCACTTTTTGGCACAATAAGCCAAATAAAATGTTTTATTTTTGGTCTATGTGATCTCATACGCAACATATACGTATCAATTCGGGCTATACTCTGTGTCAAGAAGGAATTCCTGCTTTCGTGCTTTGAGTTGTTTGCAGACAAAAGAGTGGCGGAGGTCCCTATGAAACGTAAATTATCCTTATTGCTCGGTAACCTGCTGATGGTTGTCGGTATGTTGTTGATGGTCGGCAGTATGGCCTTTACTGTCAGTGTCCTTATTTTCGCACTTCCTTTACCGGATATCTATTCCGAAGCCTCTTTGATGGGGATCTTTATCGGTGCGCTGGTATGGCTGGGCGGAGCCGGTCTGAGCGGGCGTCGTGAATCTATCGCGGATAAATATTACTGGCTGCGTCATTTCCACAGCCGCTATCGCCGCCGGATGCCGTAACACGAGTGTCATAAAATAACCGGGAACGGTTATTACCTGCTGCGGTTAAATGCCTGCCAACAAAAAACCCGTTGTCTTCACAACGGGTTTAAGCACGCAATGTGTACACTGATTATGAAATCAGTGTTCGAACATCGCGGAGATAGACTCTTCATTACTGATACGGCGGATGGCTTCTGCCAGCATTCCGGATAACGTCAGAGAGCGGACGTTATTCAGTGCTTTGATTTCCGCTGATAACGGAATGGTGTCGCAGACAATCACTTCATCAATCACAGAATCACGGATATTGTTGACCGCGTTGCCGGAGAAGATAGGGTGAGTGGCGTATGCAAACACACGTTTCGCACCACGTTCTTTCAGTGCTTCCGCCGCTTTGCACAGCGTGCCCCCGGTATCGATCATATCGTCAACCAGTACACAGTCACGACCGGCAACATCACCGATGATATGCATCACCTGAGAAACGTTCGCGCGCGGGCGGCGTTTGTCGATGATAGCCATATCTGTGTCGTTCAGCAGTTTGGCGATCGCACGGGCACGGACCACACCGCCGATATCCGGAGAAACCACAATCGGGTTGTCCAGATCTTTCTGCAGCATATCTTCCAGCAGGATTGGGCTGCCGAAGACGTTATCAACCGGAACATCGAAGAAGCCCTGAATCTGCTCAGCGTGAAGATCCACTGTCAGCACACGGTCAACACCCACACTTGACAGGAAGTCAGCGACCACTTTCGCGGTGATTGGCACACGCGTGGAGCGGACGCGGCGATCCTGACGGGCATAGCCGAAATACGGGATAACAGCAGTGATACGACCCGCAGAAGCACGGCGCAGCGCATCAACCATAACAACCAGTTCCATCAGGTTATCGTTGGTCGGCGCACAGGTGGACTGGATGATGAAAACATCACCACCACGCACGTTTTCATTGATTTGAACACTGACTTCACCGTCGCTGAAACGACCGATCGCAGCGTCTCCGAGGTTAGTGTACAGGCGGTTGGCAACACGTTGTGCTAGTTCCGGGATGGCGTTACCAGCAAAAAGCTTCATATCAGGCACGAGAAAAACCTCAGGCATGCGTCCAGAGAGATTGAATTGTGAACCTGAAAGCGTCCGGGGACGAAATCAGGGGCAATTACAGTAGACCAGCGCGGAACTGATGAAGCGGCGAAATGTTGACACCACGTGCCACAAAGCCCTTCACCCACGCCGGCGCGTTAATTAACACCTGTCGGGCGGCTGCCTGGTTTTCGAACTCTCCGAACACACATGCACCCGTACCGGTCAGGCGTGACGGGGTATATTGTAGCAGCCAGGAAAGAAGATCATCAACCTCACGAAAACGTTTTCTTGCAACCGGTTCACAGTCATTTGCGTACGGAGCCTGTAATAATGCGGGCAGAGAGCGGATCGGGGTATCACGAATTAATTGCGGATCTGTGAAGATAAGCGGTGTCGGAACCGAAATTCCGGGGTGTGCAACCAGATACCAGCGTTCCGGCGGAGACGCCGGGTGCAGAATTTCGCCTATTCCTTCAGCAATTGCCGCGTGGCCCCGGACAAAGACCGGGACATCCGCACCGAGGGTCACACCCAGCTCTGCAAGCGTATCGTCTGGCAACTGTAACTGCCAGTGATAGTTAAGGGCGATAAGTACTGTGGCGGCATTGGAGGAACCGCCGCCGATACCGCCGCCCATCGGCAGAATTTTTTCAACGGCAATATCCGCACCGGGTAAATCCGCTGTCAGCTGATGCTCGCGGGCATAGCTCTGTAACAGGCGGGCGGCGCGGATCACCAGATTTTGCTCATCCGGTACGCCGTCAAGCGGGGTCAGCAGACGAATTTCACTGTCAGTGCGCGGTGTAATTGTGACACTGTCACCATAATCCAGAAACTGAAACAGGGTTTGCAGTGTGTGATAGCCGTCCGCGCGGCGGCCTGTGATATATAAAAACAGGTTCAGCTTGGCGGGAGACGGCCAGGTCAGTGATGTCAGTTGAGTGTCCATGAATCCATTTTCAGCTTGATGCGGTTATCGCCCTGTTCGATATCCAGGCGGTTCGGCAGTTGCGGAGAGACTTTTTCATCATAGGACTGATAAGTGACTTTCCATTTTTCCATGCCCTGAGCCCAGCTCAGTGCTTTCAGGTGATACTGATTGCTGATGGCATAGGACTGCGCATCCCCCGGCAGGCCGACAATCCACTGACGCAGGTTTTCCATCGGGATAGTCATACCGGTCAGTTGGTAAATCATACTGTCCGGATCATCACTGTAATATTTCTGACCTTTATTATCGGTAAGCTGGGTTTGTCCGTCTTTGACAATCAGTTCCAGCTCGGTGCTGCCGACCGGGTTGGTGAGCAGCAGTTTGTAGCTGTCCGGGGAGTACTGCTGCCAGAAGAAACGGGCATAGGTTTTCTGGGTAGTGCCGATGTAGGCAAACGAGCCGCGCGTCTGATAACGCTGTAACTGATTTATTTGTTCTGTCTGTGCTTTCCAGCCGGCAGAGGTGGCGGAAACATCGCCTTTCTCTGTATTGTCAGGCAGGGTACAGGCGGCAAGTATCAGGCTGCACAGGGGCAGAAGCCGGATAAAGCGCGGTAATTGAATAGAGGCCACGTTGTAATTTCCTTTAACAACTGATAAAAGCAATAACAGTATTGTGCCTGTTTCAGTGGCTGTTTCCTACCTCTCTTACGCTGATTTACGCAATTATCCGCCCGGCTGACATGGCCTGTTGCGCACCGTATTACGTGCTTATTATCACGGTTTCCCGTTTAACGCTTTAATTGCGCGGGATCGGCTGCTAAAATGCATGCAGTTATCCTTAGTAAGGGTGTTGATTTCCGGTATACTTAACCGGTATTTTACACACTTACCCCGGTCTGTATTGCAGGATATGACTTTATTAGCTCTCGGCATTAACCATAAAACCGCACCTGTTGCCTTACGTGAGAAAGTGACTTTCTCTCCGGACAGTATGGAAGCGGCATTATCCAATCTGCTCGAACAACCGTCCGTGAGCGGCGGCGTTGTGCTGTCTACCTGCAACCGGACAGAAATCTATCTCAGTGTGGATGAACAAAACGATCAGCGCGATCAGCTGATCAACTGGTTGTGCCGCTATCACAACATCAACCCGCAGGAACTAATGTCCAGTCTTTACTGGCATCAGGATAATGAGGCGGTCAGTCATCTGATGCGGGTGGCCAGCGGGCTGGATTCCCTGGTGCTCGGCGAACCGCAGATCCTGGGACAGGTCAAGAAAGCCTTTGCACAGTCACAGACACACCGTTCACTCTCCCGTGAACTGGAACGTCTGTTCCAGAAATCCTTTTCGGTTGCCAAACGGGTACGTACTGAAACCGATATCGGTGCTAATGCGGTATCGGTGGCGTTTGCCGCCTGCACCCTGGCGCGCCAGATTTTCGAATCCTTATCCAGACTGAATATCCTGCTGGTCGGGGCGGGGGAAACCATCGAACTGGTGGCCCGTCACCTGAACGAGCACGGCGTAAAACACATGATGATCGCCAACCGTACCCGTGAACGGGCCCGCGTGCTGGCGCAGGAAGTCAATGCAGAGGTGATCACACTGCCGGAAATCGACAGCCGGCTGGCGGAAGCGGATATTGTTATCAGCTCCACGGCCAGCCCGTTGCCGATTATCGGTAAAGGTATGGTGGAACGCGCCCTGAAAGCGCGCCGTAACCGCCCGATGCTGCTGGTGGATATTGCGGTTCCCCGTGATATCGAAGCCGATGTGGAAAAACTCAGTAACGTCTATCTCTACACTGTGGATGATCTTGAGGCGATTATTGAGCACAACCTGGCGCAGCGCCAGGTGGCGGCACAACAGGCGGAATCCATTGTGGTGCAGGAAAGCGGGCACTTTATGGAATGGCTGCGCGCCCAGAGTGCGGTCAATACGATCCGCGAATACCGCGAACAGGCCGAAGAGATCCGCGCCGCCATGGCTGCAAAAGCCGTGGCACTGATTCAGCAGGGGCATGACCCGGAAGAGGTTATCAACCAGATGTCTCAGCAGCTGACCAACCGCCTGATCCACGCACCAACCAAATCACTTCAGCAGGCCGCCGGTGACGGTGATACCGGCCGCCTGACGCTGTTACGCGACAGCCTCGGGCTGGAGCATCATTAACTTCCTCTATATATTTTTAAGGTAGCAGACTACGAATGAAGCCTTCTATTGTCGCAAAACTGGAAGCATTGAAAGAACGTTATGAAGAAATTCAGGCGCACCTTGCGGACGCCGATGTTATCGCTGATCAGAATAAATTCCGTGCCTTGTCGAAAGAATATGCGCAGCTGACTGACGTTGCGAAATGTTTTGAAGCCTGGCAGACCATTCAGGATGATATCGACACCGCGCAAATGCTTCTTGATGATCCTGAAATGAAGGAAATGGCACAGGAAGAGCTGAAAGACGCAAAACTGCGGAATGAAACCTTAGAACAGGAATTACAGGTCTTATTACTGCCGAAAGATCCGGATGATGAACGCAACTGCTTCCTGGAAGTCCGTGCGGGTACCGGCGGTGATGAAGCGGCGCTGTTTGCCGGTGATCTGTTCCGTATGTACAGCCGTTATGCGGAATCACGCCGCTGGCGGATTGAGATCATGAACAGTAACGACGGCGAGCACGGCGGATATAAAGAGATTATTTTCAGAGTCACCGGTGAAAATGCCTACGGTAACCTGAAATTTGAATCCGGCGGTCACCGCGTGCAGCGTGTGCCGGAAACCGAATCCCAGGGCCGTATTCACACCTCCGCCTGTACTGTCGCGGTGCTGGCGGAAGTACCGGAAGCGGAACTGCCGGATATCAACCCGGCGGATCTGCGCATTGATACCTTCCGTTCATCCGGGGCCGGTGGTCAGCACGTTAACACCACGGATTCCGCTATCCGTATCACCCATATCCCGACCGGAATTGTGGTGGAGTGTCAGGACGAGCGTTCGCAGCACAAAAACAAAGCCAAAGCACTCTCGGTACTGGCAGCAAGAATCAAAGCAGCGGAAGAGTCCCGCCGTCATGAGGCGGAAGCCTCTGAGCGCCGCAATCTGCTGGGTTCCGGTGACCGTTCGGATCGAATCCGCACCTATAACTTCCCGCAGGGACGGGTGACGGATCACCGTATCAACCTGACACTGTACCGTCTGGATGAGGTCATGGAAGGTAAGCTGGATGCACTGATTCAGCCGCTGGTAAACGAATATCAGGCAGATCAGCTCGCCGCGCTGTCTGAGCAGGACTGATGACGTTTCGTCACTGGCTGACAGAGGCTGTCAGCCGTTTAAGGCACAGCGACAGCCCGAAACGGGATGCGGAAATTCTGCTGACGTTTGTCACCGGTCGTCCCCGCAGTTACATTATTGCGTTTGATGAAACCCCGCTCAGCAGTGATGAACAGCAGCGTCTTGATGCTCTGCTTGTCCGCCGGGAGCAGGGGGAGCCGGTGGCGTATATCACCGGTGTGCGTGAGTTCTGGTCACTGCCGCTGGAAGTGTCTCCCGCCACGCTTATTCCGCGTCCGGATACCGAATGTCTGGTGGAGGCGGCGCTGGAATTGTTACCGGCCGCATCCTGCGATATTCTGGATCTCGGTACCGGTACCGGTGCGATTGCGCTGGCACTGGCCTCTGAACGACCGGACTGTCACGTAACCGGCGCGGATATTCAGCCGGATGCGGTGGTGCTGGCGCAGCGCAATGCCGCCCGTCTGGGGCTGACGAATACAACCTTTAAAGAAAGTCGCTGGTTTGCTTCACTGCCGATTCATCAATTTGCTATGATAGTGAGTAACCCGCCATACATTGATGAGAATGATGAGCATCTGGGGCAGGGGGATGTCCGTTTCGAGCCGCGCAGTGCGCTGGTCGCCCCGCAGAACGGCCTGGCCGACCTGGCGGAAATCGCTGCGCAGTCCGCACATTATCTGACACCCGGCGGGTGGCTGATTGTGGAACATGGCTGGCGGCAGGGAAACGCTGTCCGCGAACTGTTCCGGGAAAACGGATTTTACCGGGTGGAGACCCGCCGCGATTATGGCGGAAATGATCGGGTTACTTTAGGTCAACGGGAAGAGAAATGAAAAGCATTGCCGATTTTGAATTCAATGGTGCGCCGTTACTGAGCGGCATCATGTTAGTGTTAAAAACTGTCCGCCCGGATTTTGACCGGGAAAAGGCAGAGATACACATCAATGAGCTTATCCGTCAGACCCGTAAACGCCTCCCGCCGTATTCCGACGAACATACCTGTTTACAGACCCTGATCACGCTTTTTTACCACAAATGGCAGTTCGGTGGTGCCAGCGGTGTTTATTCGCTGTCTGATACCCTGTGGCTGGATACGGTGCTGCGCACTCAGCGCGGCTCGCCGGTATCACTCGGCATCCTGTTCCTGCATATTGCACAGGCTATCGGTTTGCCGGTTGTGCCGGTGGTTTTCCCGACCCAGCTGATTCTGCGGGCAGATCTCGATGACGAAACCCTGTTTATCAACCCGATTAACGGCGATCTGCTGGATCAGCACACGCTGGATGTCTGGATTAAAGGCACGGTCAGTCCGGCGCATCACCTGACCGGGGACGATCTCGAGGAAGCCGAAAACAGCCATGTGGTGCGCAAATACCTCGACAGTATTAAAGTCGCGCTGATGGAAGAGAAAAAAATGGAGCTGGCACTGAAAGTCAGCGAAACCATTTTATTATTTGATCCGGATGACCCGTATGAAATCCGTGATCGCGGGCTGATTTATGCCCAGCTGGACTGCAGCCATATTGCGGTTTCTGATCTGAACTATTTTATTGAGCAATGTCCGCAGGATCCGGTATCGGAAATGATAAAAATGCAGATCCACACTTACGAACAGCAGCATATCGTTCTGCACTGATAAACGGATATCGTTTTACATATTTTCATAAACGCAATTTAATTGCCTCTGCCAAAAGGTTATACCATGCAACAGAAAGTCGTATCTATCGGGGATATTCGTGTCGGCAACGCGCTGCCGTTTGTTCTGTTCGGCGGCATGAACGTTCTTGAATCCCGCGATCTGGCGATGAAAATCTGCGAACATTACGTGACTGTCACGCAGAAGCTGAATATTCCTTACGTCTTCAAAGCCTCTTTTGACAAGGCAAACCGTTCTTCCATCAATTCCTACCGTGGTCCGGGCCTTGAAGAAGGGATGAAGATTTTTGAAGAGCTGAAAAAAACCTTCGGCGTGAAAATTATCACTGACGTCCACGAATCCTGGCAGGCACAGCCGGTGGCGGACGTGGTGGATGTGATCCAGTTACCGGCATTCCTGGCGCGTCAGACTGATCTGGTGGAAGCGATGGCGAAAACCGGCGCGGTCATTAACATCAAAAAACCGCAGTTTATCAGCCCGGGGCAGGTGGGTAATATTGCGGAAAAATTCCGTGAAGGCGGCAATGACCAGATTATTTTATGTGATCGCGGTGCAAACTTCGGTTATGACAATCTGGTTGTGGATATGCTGGGCTTTAAAGTGATGGAAAAAGCGTCCGGCGGTTGCCCGGTGATTTTCGATGTCACACACTCCCTGCAATGCCGCGACCCGTTTGGTGCCGCATCCGGCGGCCGCCGTGGTCAGGTGGCTGAACTGGCCCGCGCCGGGATGGCAGTCGGTCTGGCCGGTCTGTTCCTGGAAGCGCATCCGGACCCGGATAATGCCCGTTGTGATGGTCCTTCCGCGCTGCCGCTGGCAAAACTGGAGCCGTTCCTGCAGCAGGTTAAAGCGATTGACGATCTGGTGAAAAGCTTCCCTGAGCTGGATACCGAATAATTTCCGATGCAGCTTCACACTGTTGTTAACATGTTCGGCGCTGATCTTCAGCGCCGTTATGGCGAAAAAATTCATAAAATCACCCTCCACGGCGGCTTCAGCTGCCCTAACCGTGACGGCACCCTCGGGCGCGGCGGTTGTACCTTCTGTAATGTGGCTTCTTTTGCGGATGAAAATGCACAGTATGATTCCATTGAGGAGCAACTGAGTCAGCAATCCGGCAAAATCACCCGCGCCAAACGTTATCTTGCCTATTTCCAGGCCTATACCAGCACCTACGCGGAAGTGGAACTGCTGCGTGAAATGTATGAATCCGCACTGGCACAGGCCGATGTGGTGGGGTTGTGTGTCGGTACGCGGCCGGATTGTGTGCCGGAGGCGGTATTGGATCTGCTGCAGAGTTATCAGCAGCAGGGCTATGAGGTATGGCTGGAGCTGGGATTACAGACCGCCCATGATAAAACCCTGAAACGCATCAACCGGGGTCATGATTTCGCCTGTTATCAGGCCACCACCCGGGCTGCCCGTGAGCGCGGGCTGAAAGTGTGTTGCCACCTGATCACCGGCCTGCCGGGAGAAACCGCAGCCGATAATCTCATCACACTTGAGCGTGTGCTGGACACCGGCGTTGAAGGTATCAAACTGCATCCGCTGCATATTGTGGAAGGCAGCACCATGGCAAAAGCCTGGCGGGCGGGGCGCCTGCCCACCATTTCCCTCGAAGAGTATGTCACCACCGCCGGAGAGATGATCCGCCACACACCGCCGGATGTCATTTATCACCGCATCTGCGCCAGCGCACGGCGTCCGACGTTACTGGCACCGGACTGGTGCAGCAACCGCTGGCTCGGCATGAATGGCCTGTGGCAGTATCTGCTGGCAAACGGCGGTCAGGGCAGCGCAATCTGATCGGTGCCGGGGAAGCAGGGTTGTTTTTTGCAATTAATCGCCGGCAACTTCATTTACGGTCATTCACCAGACATTATTACCGGAACAATTTTTGTCATGACTATTGGCAATTATTGGTTATGTTCGGAAATAATCAGGTTTCTATAATTCAAAGGAATTTGAATGGCCGATATCATCTATTTGACACTGAAAGGTAACCGGCAGGGGCTTATTTCTGCAGGATGCTCCAATTATGATTCAATCGGAAATAAATATCAGGATAAGCATAAAGATCAGATTCTGGTTTATTCCACAACGTATGATCTTTTCCGCCAACAGAATGTCGCACATGCACCGTTTTTGCTGGTGAAAGCGGATGATAAATCCTCTCCGCTTTTGCTTTCATCCATATCAGATAATGAGATTCTGGATTGTGTCTTTGATTATTATCGTATTAGTCAGCAAGGTATGTTGATTAACTATAAAAGAATAAGATTAACCAAAGCCTCTGTTATCCGGATTGTTAATCAATCGCCTGATTCACTAATCCACAATGATTTACAACCTGCCGAAACGATTTCACTGAAATACGAAAGTATTACGTACCAGCATATCAGTGCCGGAACGTCCGGTTACAGTATCAGAAATGAATCTGTCAGATAAAAAGGCAAAGCGTAATGGCAAAAGTTAATGATGTGTATAGTAACCGGTTTAATATCCGGATTGTATCATCACCCGACCAGTCAGTGCTCATGTCTGTGCCTGACCCGGTAAAAATCTTTGTAATGGTTAATTATAACTGGGGAATAGGACATATCGGGCTGGTTATTGGTGAAGGAGAAAAGGCAATATTGCATGATCCGTCCGGCGGGTATTCGGAATGTCCGTCACGTGAATGTTATAAAGACAGAAATGCAATGCGTTACCCGCGCAGTTCCGGGGAGTTTTTTCACTATCCGGAATTTGACTGGGATGATTATCTTTCTTTTCAGTTGTGGGACGGGCCGGATGTGATGGTGATTGAGTTTGTTATCCCCAGTGAGCAGGCGGCCAGAATAACGGAGATGATTTATAATCATGGAATGGCAGACACTTGGATGTGTGCTCAAACGGTGCTGATTATTTTACGCGAAAGTGGAGGTATTTTTAGTAATATCAAAAATGATATTATATTTCAGGAAGATCCGTGGGGATTCAGAGAAAAGTTACTTGATATTCACTTTCCTAAGAGAGGAGGGATAATTAGTGGCGCATATTAATAACACGATTATTCTTTATTTGTCACTCTTCATTAGTATTGTTTTTTATTATCTGGAAATGGTGCATGAATATTTTTTTTAAAATATATCCACATGCGCTGAATAAAGTGCATGTTTTTGAATGTAATGCATGGATTTCATTTGTGTTTTTATTTTATTTTATTCTATCGATTGGAGTGTCAATTTTCCGGGGAGGAACTGTAGTTAACAGAACGGTTCGTTTTTATGTGTATATCATTATTCCATATATAATTTCTCTTATTGCGTGGTATTTAACTAATTATCAGACAAGAAAAATACATTACCGGTTTCCTGAGGATGGAATAGTACCTGTTACTGATTTTCTTATCATATCATACCTGATGCACGGTATATTCTTTGTCCCGCTGGTGGCGTATACCTGTGACTTTCTGTTGAGCTTTCTGTTCTGCCGGAACAAAAAAACACCACCGGGGTAAGTCTTATCACAACCAGCGCCGTGTCTGCTGACAATAGGCCGTCCATTCCTGTTTAAATGTTGCGGCAAGGCATTTTTCTTCCTGCGGGATGCTGAACAGATCGGTGATCAGCCAGAAAATCAGGCCGCCGGTGATGAGATGCGTGGCTTCGCCGAGCGGGTTCGGGGTGGTGTTATGGCGGCGGAAATACACCAGTGACGCACCAATCCAGCCGAGACTTTCCAGCCCGATCAAGATGGCTAAAATACCGCTCCAGCCGCTGAACTGGATCACCAGTGCATCTTTGGCATACAGCCAGACAGCCGCAATGCCATTGATAATCAGCCAGTTAAGGAAGGAAAGACGGAACACAGCCATGATTTTTCTCCGGTGACAGATAAAGCAACGGCGGACATTACGCCCGCCGCTCTGTTCATTATAGCCTGATTACAGAGGTTATCGTGCCTCCGATGTCACACCATCCATCAGTCCCAGTTCAATCAGTGCCTTACTGACTGACGGGTAAAAGCTGATTTTATTCTCAACCGGCACAATCCGTGCCCGTGCCAGGGTTTTCAGTGGCTGGAACGGAATATCGGTGACCACGATGTGTGTATCCACACCGGCTTCGTCGATAAAACGGCGGAAGGCTTTTAATCCGCCCGCATCGAGTACCGGTACCGCATCCCACTGCATCACAATGGTGTGATATCCCGCGCTTTTGACTTTCAGATCATCAAAAATCCGCTCAGCAGCGGCAAAGAACAGCGGACCGTTAACACGCACCACCAGCAGCCCTTTGTCGTGATCCGTAAAGGAAGACTCACTCAGGCGCGTCATATTGGCGATACGGCGCATAAACAGCAGCGAAGCCAGCACAATCCCGACACTGATGGCTATCACCATATCAAACAGCACCGTCAGGCTCAGACACAGCAGCAGCACGATAATATCGTCTTTTGGTGCGCGGCGGATAAGTTCAATGACTTTAGCTGCTTCACTCATATTCCACGCTACCATCAGCAGCAGAGCAGACATTGCCGCCAGCGGCAGATACGAGAGCAGCGGTGCCAGAATCAGCAGGGTCAGCAGCACCAGCAGAGAGTGAATAATCGCAGAGACCGGTGATGTGGCCCCGGCACGCACGTTAGCCGCCGAACGGGCGATAGCCGCAGTGGCGGTAATGCCGCCGAAGAACGGCGCGGTGATATTACCCAGCCCCTGACCCAGCAATTCGCCGTTGGAATTATGTTTTTTGCCGGTCATCCCGTCGAGCACGACGGCACAGAGCAGGGATTCAATCGCGCCGAGCATTGCCATTGAAAACGCCGCCGGCATCAGAGCGGTAATGGTGGCCCAGCTGAACTCAAACTCTTTGCCGTCCGGGGTCGGTAAATTCCACGGCAGGATAAACTGCGGCAGAATCGGCGGGATCCCCGCGCCTTGTGTGCCATCCGCCAGGGTATAACTGAAGCGGGAGCCGATGGTGGCTGCGTCCATACCGAACAGCGACAGCACCAGCATCACCAGCATCCCGGCAATCACAGCGGGAAGGTGTCCCGGCAGGCGTAGTTTCAGTTTCGGCCAGTAGATCAGTACCAGCAGCGTGGTCACGCCAATCAGGGTATCGGAGAGATTAATGGTCGGCATCGCTCTGACAAGGGCGATCACCTTATCCACATAGTTTTCCGGCACATGCGCCATGGTCAGACCGAAGAAGTCTTTCACCTGCATGGTGGCGATAGTTATCGCAATCCCCGAGGTGAAGCCGAGCACCACAGAAATCGGAATATATTCAATGAGTTTACCGAAACGCGCCAGACCCATTGCCAGCAGGATAATCCCGGACATCAGGGTGGCTATCAGTAATCCGCCCAGCCCGAACTGCTGGGAAACGGGGTAGAGGATCACCACAAATGCGGCGGTCGGCCCGGAGACACTGAAACGGGAGCCACCGGTTACCGCAATCACAATACCGGCGATAGCCGCCGTATACAGGCCATATTGCGGGGCCACACCACTGCCGATAGCCAGTGCCATGGCCAGCGGGATAGCGATAATCCCGACGGTGATACCGGCGATGGTATCTTTTATCAGACGGGAAACGGAGTAAGGCTGTTTCCAGCACGAGTCAATTAATGCAGAAAAAAGAGATAATCCTTTAAATGTTGAAATTTTCATTTCCGGACAACTGTCACCTCTGAGTCATATGAAAAAAATAGGGAGACGCCAAAGCACATTAGTCTACGCAAAACAGGGAGAGATTTAGCTGAGATACATCAAATGACACTGTATACAATAGCGGATATTGAAATAAAATCAAAAATATGAAGCAGTTAAGGGTTAATAAAACAGGATATTCTGCCGCCTGACCGGATAGCAGCATAAAAAAAGAAAGGACAGAAATGAAAAAAGCCTGCTGATTGCTCAGCAGGCTCTTCTCTTAAGATGGCGGTGAGAGAGGGATTCGAACCCTCGATGCACTTTCGCGCATACACACTTTCCAGGCGTGCTCCTTCAGCCACTCGGACATCTCACCGGGGTACTGTTCGTTACGTTGATATCTCGCTGCAACGGGGCGCTACTATAGGGGAAGCGACGTAACCCGTCAATACACGGCACGAAAAAAAATGTGTTTTTTCGCTTGTTTAACCAAAAAAACAGCATATTGGCGATTAACATAGCAAATCCGCTGAAAACAGCGTACCGGCCGCCTGAAAAATGACCGCTGATTTTTTTCCGGCGGGAAATCATCTGCCGGAAAAATATGCAGGTCAGTTAACAATAACAACATTTTAACGATACGAAAATCTCTCCGGGGCTTGAATTCTTTGTGTAATCCTATCAGGCTGGTAAAAAAACAGAGGAGCGCCGCATGAATATTATTTTCTACCATCCTTTTTTTGATTCTGAGCTGTGGATCAACGGCATGAAAAAACACCTGCCGCAGGCGGATATCCGCAAATGGGTTCCGGGTGATAATCAGCCGGCGGATTATGCCCTGGTGTGGTTACCGCCGCGTGAGTGTCTGGCCGGGCGGACCACCATGAAGGCGGTCTTTGCTCTGGGGGCCGGGGTGGATGCCATCCTGAAGCAGGAGCAGGCAAACCCGGGCACACTGCCTGCCGGGGTGCCGGTGATCCGCCTTGAAGATACCGGGATGGGGGCGCAGATGCAGGAATACGCCGTTGCCAAGGCGCTGTGGTACTTCCGCAAAATGGATATCTATAAACGCCAGCAGGAACAGCGTATCTGGAAAGCGCAACCGGCATTTACGTTTGACGAGTTTGAAATCGGCGTGCTCGGAACCGGTATTCTCGGGCGTTCCGTGGCGGAAAGGCTGGCGGAGTTCGGGTTTAAAGTCCATGGCTGGAGCCGGACACCAAAACAGATCCCGGGCGTGACCAGTTTCCACGGTAATGACCAGCTGGATGAATTCTTAAGCCACAGCCGCCTGTTGATCAACCTGCTGCCTGACACACCGCAGACCAGAGGGATCCTCAACCAGTCGCTGTTCAGTAAGCTGCCGCAAAGTGCTTATCTGATCAACCTGGCGCGCGGTTCGCATCTGGTGGATAACGATTTACTGGAAGCTATTGATGACGGGCAGATCGCCGGGGCCAGCCTGGATGTGTTCGCCACCGAACCGCTGCCGGAAATGCACCCGTTCTGGACCCACCCGCGGGTGGATGTCACGCCGCACATTGCCGCATTTACCATTCCGTCAGAGGCAATGAAAGCCATTGTTGCCAATATTGAGCGGATTGAGCGGGGCGAAGCACCACAGGGCGTGGTGAATATGGAACTGGGGTATTAATTCTTTACAGCAATAAGGACAATCCGGACAATAGCGGCAACTCAGTTAATAAGGATTTGAAGTATGAATGAATTTTCACTGGTCTGCCGCCTGCTCGGAACGCTGTTTAACCGTGCTCCTGCTGATCCCGTGCTGGCACCGGTTCTGACGATGATTAAGCAGGGGCAGCTGAAAGCCCACTGGCCGCTGGAGCAGGATGCACTGCTGACACGGCTGGCTGAACATTGTGACAGTACGGAACTGGCTGCAGACTATCAGCAGCTGTTTGCTGACGGGGCGGTGGCTCAGCACCGGTCGGACTATACCGGTGAGCCGGAAAATGAAGTCCGTCAGTTTCTCAGTGAGCGCGGAATGCCGCTGACTGATGCGGTAACAGACAGTTTCGGGTCTCTG
Source organism: Morganella sp. GD04133 (assembly GCF_029835375.1). Lineage (NCBI taxonomy): Bacteria > Pseudomonadati > Pseudomonadota > Gammaproteobacteria > Enterobacterales > Morganellaceae > Morganella > Morganella sp. GD04133. The sequence goes on from NZ_JAODZS010000023.1 coordinate 45,137, forward strand.
CTGCTGGCGGCATCCTGGCTGGAAGATCAGGCTCAGGAAGATGAAGTCAGTGCGCAGACGGCGCTGTTTGCGGACTATCTGCTGCCGTGGAGTGATGCATTTCTCGGGAAAGTCGAATCTCATGCACAGCACGGCTTTTACCGCACCCTGGCTATTCTGACCCGTGAAGCGCTGTCAGCGCTGTATGAAGAGCTGGCAGAAGATGCAGAAGAAGACGAAAATGATGATTAGTATGTGACGCTGTCACATATTGTGTTTCAGGCCCGGTCAGATGACCGGGCTTTTTGTCTCCGGCTCAGAACAGCCCGAGGAACCAGCCTGCCGCCAGGGTGATAAAGCTGAACAGCCAGATCCAGAAGAAGGAGTAGCGCAGATGCCGTCCCATATCCACCCCGGCAATGCCCACTGCCAGCCAGACCGCCGGTGAAAACGGGCTGACAAAGGTACCGGCGTTATTACCGATAGCCATGGCATACACCACATCTGCAGGCGGAATACCGGCGGATGCCACCACGTCACGGACAATCGGCAGCAGGGCAAAGTAATAAGCATCGGTACTGGTAAAGATATCCAGCGGTACACCAATCATCCCGATAATAATGTGGAACTGTTCCGCCATCCGTCCCGGAATAATCAGCAGCAGATCTTTTGCGACCGACTCCAGCATACCGCCTTTATCCATAATCCCCAGGAATACCCCGGCGGAAAGGATAATCGCAGCCATAGATAACGCCTGCGGGGCGTGATGATTAATCACCGCTACCTGATCTTTCGGTTTCGGGTAATTGATGATAAGAGCGGCGGAAAGGGCCAGCATAAAGATATACGGTGCCGCGAGCCAGCCTAGTGCCAGGCTGAGGATCGCCAGCAGGATCAGCGAGATATTAATCAGAAAGCGCTGTGGTTTTTCCGTACCGTGTTCGTTATCCGCCTCATCATACAAGTCAAGAAGCGAATCCTGTTGATACGGCGTGGTGCCGTATTGTGCCGCACGGGCGATACGGCGTTTTTCCCGCAGGCCAAACAGCGCAGCAACCAGTACGGATGCTATAATGCCGGTAATTTGCACCGGGATCAGCGGCTGCCACAGTTCAGATGCGGGGATCCCTGTCACGGCAGATGCACGGCCAAGCGGTCCGCCCCATGGCACCATATTCATCACCCCCATACTCATGCACATCAGCAGCAGCATCAGATACGGGCTCATGCCCAGTCGCCGGTAGATTGGCAGAAACGCCGGGATGATAATCAGAAACGTTGCCGCTCCGGAACCGTCGAGATGCACCACGGCTGCCACCAGAGCGGTGACCATCGCCACAATCACCACATTTCCCCGTGTCAGGCCGATCATCAGACGGATAAACGGATTGAAGATATGCAGATCTTTCATAATGCTGAAAAACAGAATGGCGAACAGGAACATCACCGCGACACTGGCGACTTTTTTGATACCGTAATCAAAAAATGCCGTGATTTCAGGCAGGGAGTAGCCTGCCAGCAACGCGCCGAGCAGGGGAATAACAGACATGGCAATTATAGGGCTGGTTTTTCCTGTCATCAGCAGAACGACAATAGAAATGATGATCAGCAGCCCGATCAGTGTCAGCATCAGATGATCCTTATCCGGAAAGTGGTTATTTTCTGATGTTACTGAAAGGGATGATAATGGTGTTAAAAATGTTTATGAATTGTGAAATATGTCATCAAAAAGGGAGCAGGCAGAGTCAGAAAAAAGCGGTCAATCACAAATTAATTTTATCTGCACCAGAAGAAAAAACAGTATTTCGTCTCATTTCCCCGGGAATGTGCTGCGGATATGTCGGAATGGGATAACCAGGTATATTTTCGTATGCCTTGAATTTTCGTCATATTCTTTTACAAAACGGGAAGGTGATACCGTTTCCTGCGGAATAGTGAAGAAACGGCATCATAATTTAGATAGTTAATAATTTACTGGCACAATTAAAAAATTTAATCGAAATTAGTCGGTTAACGGAATGACTATCCGGCCCGGACGGATTTCAATACCCTTGGCAAATTTCTTCGCTGCTGCCTCGGCGGTATTATCGCCATTCAGCACATATACCGGGGTGATATTGAAAAAGGTGCTCAGTGTGTGGTTGAGATAAGGGATAAGTGCGGAAATCAGGGTGTCCCATTTGTCCGGGTCCAGCGTATAATTGGTGATTTCAATATCCCGCATATAGATTGACCCGGTGGCGGCGTCAAAATACGGCGCGGCACTGAGCGTCATTGAAATGGTAAAATCCCGGGATCCGAACAGCGAAACCAGCTTCAGCGAGCCGATAGCTGTTAGTTTTACTTTGCCCGGTTCTTCACGTCCGATTTCGGTGAGCAGTTTTTCCAGGGTAAAATCCGCATCTGCCACACCATCCATACCAATCTGTTTGTTCAGACGGATATTCTCTGCCACCGCACTGTTAATGGTCTCTTCACTGACACTGATTTCGGTTAATTTATCACAGCCTGTTAAAACCGTTGCTGCGACCAGTGCCGCGGTAAAAAAGAATAATCTCATCGGTATCTCCTGTTGTATACCACCCGATACTAACCTGTGCTGCGGCAAATCCAAAATATCCGGATCAATTTAATACGGCAGGGCTTATCTTCTTCGGGTTAAACTGGCGGTAAAGTGCTATCAGTGTCATCAGCCCGATTGTACCGAGTAAAAACCAGGGAAGTTCAGGTAATTGCATTTCTTTACCCAAATCATACAGCCAGCCGCCGCCGGTATAACCGATGGCGCCGCCGAATGCCAGCCCGAGACGGCTGAATCCCATGTAACTGCCGCGTGCGCGCGGATCCGCCAGTGACGCACTGAGGGTTTCCCGTGCCGGTTCGGCAATTACCGAACCTAAATAGAACAAACAGATAATCGCGAATAATACATGCAGTGAATGCGTCAGGGTGACCGGGAACATACTCAGGCTCATCAGGAATAACCCGGCCATCAGGCGGGTTTCCAGCCGGAAGTGTTTTTCACTCCAGCGTGCCAGCGGATAGAGCAGAGTCAGTGATAACGCCGCTTCGATGGCATACATCCATTTCACCGCCGCCGGTGTGCCCGCCAGTTCGTTGACGATAATCGGAAACATCAGCATCACCTGCACGGAGAGGATAAAGTAACCGGTCAGTGTCAGTACATAGCGGGAGAACCGTTTGTCGCGCAGTACGCGGGTCAGCCCTTCTTTTATCGGGGTACGGGTGGTGGAAATGCGGTAAGCGGGCAGCAGCCACGCATTGCACAAGGCGGTAATAATAAAGATTGCCGCGCCCACCCAGCAGACCAGATGAAAATCATAAATCAGCAGCCAGCTGCCGAGCAGTGCCCCGAGTACCGCCCCGGCGCTGTCCTGCATCAGCAGCAGGGAATAGAAACGGCCGCGTTCATACGGGCGGGTCAGTTTGATCACCAGCGCGGTGCGCGGCGGATCAAACAGGGTGCCGCCGACAGCCGAGAGAATACAGGAAAGCCAGAGGATCCACGGTTCATCCGCCATTGCCATCAGGGCAAAACCGCCTGCGCGGAGAAACATGCCGATGACGATCATCGGTTTGGCGCCGAAGCGGTCAGCAATCGCACCGCCGAATATCCCCAGCCCCTGCTGGACAAGCTGGCGCAGCCCCAGGGCAAACCCGACCACAATCCCCGCCCAGCCGAGTTGCTCAACAAAGCGGATGGAGATCAGCGGGAAGACCACAAAGAAGCCGAGAACAACCAGCAGGTTATCCACCAGCAACCAGTACTTACCCAGCGTCCGGGCTTGTCTGACAAGTGACATTCAGCACCACATTAAATATTGAAAGGAATAGAAAAAAGGGAGATGATTACACCTTCTATTCTCTGCTTATTCAGTGTCTGATAACAGAGAATTCAGGATGATATTTTTTTATCGACGGAACGTGGTTAAGCACACTCTGACTACGGCCTTCTGAGAGAGGAATTATGTTGTTCGGCTACCGCGCGAATACGCCGCAGCTGCGTTTTAACACGGACAGAATGGTGGTCCGGCTGGCGCATGAGCGGGACGCGTACCGCATCAGTGAATATTACTGTGAAAATGAAGCATTTCTGAAACCCTGGGAGCCTCTCCGCGACCGCAGTCACTATCATCCTTCCGGCTGGTCATCCCGCTTACAGCTGATGACGGATATGCACCGGCAGGGTACCGCGTTCCATTTTCTGCTGCTGGATCCGGCTGAAAATGAGGTGATGGGGGTGGCGAACTACAGTAATGTCATCCGCGGCGTGTTTTACGCCTGTTTTCTCGGCTATTCGCTGGGTGAAAAATGGCAGGGGCAGCATTATATGCAGGAAGCCCTGGAGCCGACACTGCGCTATATGCAGCGTCAGCAGGGCATGCACCGCATTATGGCAAACTATATGCCGCATAATCAGCGCAGCGGACAACTCCTCACCCGGCTCGGGTTTGAAAAAGAGGGTTACGCAAAAGAGTATCTGATGATTAACGGCCGGTGGCGTGACCATGTTCTGACCGCACTGACCACCCCGGACTGGGTTAAGCCACGATAACAGCGGGTTTTTCTGTTCCGCCCGCATTATCGTGATACTATTTCCGCCTTTGTTATCTGACCAGCACATTCAGCATGAATTTATTGAAATCTCTCGCCGCCGTCAGCTCAATGACGATGTTCTCGCGTGTACTCGGTTTTATCCGTGATGCCATCATCGCCCGGATTTTCGGGGCATCGATGGCGGCCGATGCCTTCTTTGTCGCCTTTAAACTGCCGAACCTGCTGCGGCGTATTTTTGCCGAAGGGGCATTCTCCCAGGCCTTTGTACCGATTTTATCGGAATACAAAACCCAGCAGGGCGAGGAAGCCACCCGCACCTTTATCGCCTATGTCTCCGGGATGCTGACATTGATTCTGGCGGTGGTCACCGTACTCGGGATGCTGGCTGCACCGTGGATTATCTATGTCACCGCACCGGGTTTTACCGATGACCCGGATAAATTCACGCTGACCGCCAATCTGCTGAAAGTCACCTTTCCGTATATTTTTCTGATCTCTATCGTCTCACTGGCGGGGGGGATCCTCAATACCTGGAACCGTTTCTCCGTCCCGGCGTTTGCACCGACACTACTGAATGTCAGTATGATCGGCTTTGCACTGTTTGCCGCACCGTATTTTAATCCGCCGATTATGGCGCTGGCGTGGGCCGTACTGGCGGGCGGGGTATTACAGATTGCCTATCAGCTGCCGCACCTGAAAAAAATCGGCATGCTGGTGCTGCCGAGAGTTTCTTTCCGTAACAGCGGTGTCTGGCGGGTGATGAAACTGATGGGCCCGGCGATCCTCGGGGTTTCGGTCAGCCAGATTTCACTGATTATCAACACGATTTTTGCCTCATTCCTGGTGTCCGGCTCGGTTTCCTGGATGTATTACGCTGACCGCCTGATGGAACTGCCGTCCGGTGTGCTCGGGGTGGCGCTGGGGACGATCCTGCTGCCGTCACTGGCAAAAAGTTTCTCCAAAGGGGATACCACCGAATACCGCAAACTGATGGACTGGGGATTGCGTCTCTGCTTTCTGTTGGCTTTGCCGTGTGCGGTAGCGCTCGCGATTCTGGCGGAAGCGCTGACAGTCAGCCTGTTCCAGTACAAAAATTTCACCGCCTTTGATGCCCTGATGACACAGCAGGCGCTGATTGCCTACTGCGTTGGTCTGATGGGAATGATTGTGATTAAAGTACTGGCACCGGGATTCTATTCCCGCCAGAACATCAAAACACCGGTTAAAATCGCGATTGCTACCCTGATCCTGACACAACTGATGAACCTGGCCTTTATCGGGCCGTTTAAACATGCCGGTCTGGCACTGTCGATTGGTATCGCGGCCTGTTTCAACGCCTCGCTGCTCTACTGGCAACTGCGCAAACAGAATATCTTCACACCGCTGCCGGGCTGGGGAAAATTCTTCCTCAAACTGGTGGTCGCAATGCTGTTTATGGCGGCAGTACTGGTGGGTATGATGTACCTGATGCCGGAATGGTCACAGGGTAATATGCTGATGCGCATGCTGCGCCTGATGGGGGTGGTAATTGCCGGTGCCGGTGCCTATTTTGCCGCACTGTATGCACTTGGTTTCCGCCTGCGGGACTTTGCACAGCGCAGTTTATAAGTCGTTTTCATATAATACTGACGGGGCTGATAACAGTCCCGTCAGAGTAATGCGGTTAATAATTCGCTGTTATCTGTCTCATTATCACCGGTAAAACCATATACGGATTTATCCGCAGCAGTGATTATTTCCATATTCCCTGCCATTTTCACATCAGAAAAACAGATCTTATTCTCTGCCATAATCCCTCCTGTTATTCACCGGGAGAGCATAGCATTGGTTATTTCATATCAGGGATATCAAACTGCCACCGGAAAGAATGTCAGGCAGGGCAGCGGATAACAGTGCTATTATGACAACAATTCTGACTGTTACTGCGGACACCGGAGCATGTTTATGCTGCACCAACACACTGTTTCTGATGCTGAACTGAACCTGGATAATGGCGGGTATACGTCAATTGATGCATTTATCACGCCGCCGTATACCCGGCAGGTTATCAGTGCTTATAATAATCATCTCTGTTATATCTGGATCTGCGTGCGAATCAGCTGAGTACACTGCCGGACAGCCTGGCAGCATTAACACAGCTGCGCAAACTGGATCTGCGCTGGAATAATTTCTCCGTCATTCCGCCGGTGGCAGAAAAATTACAGGCAGCTGGGTGCCGGGTCTTGTTGTAACAGAGTCAGAAGGCAATAAAAAAGGAACCGGATGGTTCCTTTTTTGCAGAAATAATCGCCGGTAACGGCGGGATTACATTTTCTCGACAGTACCGATACCCAGGGTATCCAGACCGGCTTTCAGGGTTTTCTGTGTCAGCAGTGCCAGTTTCAGGCGGCTCTGACGCAGTTCTTCGCTTTCCGCTGCCAGAATCGGGCAATGCTCGTAGAAACCGGAGAACAGACCTGCCAGGTCGTACAGGTAGCTGCACATCATATGCGGCAGACCTTCACGGGCCACAGCAGTAATGGTCTCTTCAAACTGTAACAGACGGGCGGCTAACTGGCGCTCGCGGTCGTCGGTCAGGATAATAGGTTGTGTCAGGCTGTCCGCATCAATATCCGCGCGTTTGAAGACGGATGCCACACGGGTGTAGGCATACTGCATATACGGGGCGGTGTTACCTTCAAAGGCCAGCATGTTGTCCCAGTCGAAGATATAGTCGGTGGTACGGCTTTTTGACAGATCCGCGTATTTCACCGCACCGATACCGACCACTTCCGCAAGCTGTTTCAGCTCATCTTCCGGCATGTCGCTGTTTTTCTCACGGATCAGTTTCTCCGCGCGTTCAACCGCTTCATCCAGCAGATCGGACAGGCGGATAGTGCCGCCTGCGCGGGTTTTGAACGGTTTGCCGTCTTTGCCGAGCATCATACCGAACATGTGATGTTCCAGTGTCATGCTCTCCGGGATATAACCGGCTTTACGGACAATCGTCCACGCCTGCATCAGATGCTGATGCTGACGGGAGTCAATGTAATAGAGAACGCGGTCAGCGTGCAGTACGTCATGGCGGTATTTCGCACAGGCAATATCGGTGGTGGTGTAGAGATATCCGCCATCTTTCTTGCGGATAATAACCCCCATCGGTTCGCCTTCTTTATTCTTGAATTCATCAAGATAAACGACGATTGCGCCTTCGCTTTCTTCGGCAATACCGCGGTTCATCAGGTCGCTGACAATGCCCGGCAGCATGTCGTTGTACAGACTTTCACCCATGACATCATCTTCGGTCAGGGTGACGTTCAGACGGTTATAGGTTTCCTGATTCTGCTGCATGGTGATATCCACCAGCTTGCGCCACATGGTACGGCAGTATTCATCACCGCCCTGTAATTTGACCACATAACCGCGCGCACGCTCAGCAAACACTTCATCTTCATCGTAATGCTTTTTCGCTTCGCGGTAGAAGGCTTCCAGGTCGGCCAGTGCCATATCCCCGGCATCTTCATTCTGCATTTTTTCGAGATACGCGATAAGCATGCCGAACTGTGTACCCCAGTCACCAACGTGGTTACAGCGGATCACGTGATGACCCAGATATTCCTGGGTACGTGCTGCCGCATCACCGATGATGGTGGAACGCAGGTGGCCTACGTGCATCTGTTTGGCCACGTTCGGGGCGGAGTAGTCGATGGCAATGGTCATCGGCTCAACCGGGGTCAGGCCCAGCTTGTCGTCAGCCAGCGCGGTTTCCAGCTGAGCGGTCAGCCAGGCCGGAGACAGGAAAATATTGATAAAACCGGGACCGGCGATTTCCGTTTTTTCCGCAATTCCGTCAAGATCCAGCAGTTCAATCACTTTCTCAGCGAGCTGTCGGGGCGGCATACCCATTTTTTTCGCGGCAGCCATCACACCATTGGCCTGGTAATCACCAAACTGCGCTTTGGCGGACTGCTTAACGATAGCATCACAATCAAGTGGTGCCCCTGCGCTGATAAGAGCCTGTTGGATCTTATCTGAAAGAATTGCCTGAATATTCACCGATTTACCTTAATTTAAAGAACAAAATGACACCCCGGAAACAGCGGCGGAGGAGCGGGCTCGTCCGGGCGGGATGTTGACGTGAAATTTGGCTGGTTTTATACCACAAAAACAGGGGCTCATGCTACTATCTGCGCCTTTGCGGATGAATTCTCACAGGGGATCATAATGAAAAACAGCACACAGACAGCATCCCTTACCGGTCTGATGGCAGAGCTGCCGGTGTTTGCCGGAAAAATACAGCAGTTTGCGGCGGATTTGCAGCTCGATCTCACGCAGTATCAGGCGGATCACATCTCACTGCGGGCTCACGATACGGCACTGGCGGAACAGTGGCTGGCCGGATTCCGCGAATGCGGTACCGTGTTATCGGAGAATCAGATTAACGGCCGCCCGATTTATCTGTTTTTACTGCATGAACCGCTGGCACTCCTGCACTGGCAGATCCCGGTGCTGGAACTGCCGTTCCCGAAAGGCAAACAGTATGCACACCAGGGCTGGGAACATATCGAACTGGTGCTGCCGGGCGATCCGCTGACCCTGACTGAACGGGCTGCCGCACTGCTGCCGTCACCGTTACCGGACGGGGTGGCCACAAAAGCCAGCCATCCGCGCGGCGGACAGGAGCGGTTGCCGAACCCGACACTGGCGGTCAGCCGGGAAAATATCACCATTAAGTTTCATCCGTTTACCTTGCAGGAAATTGTCGAAAGTGAGCGGTAACCAGCAATTCTGACATTTCCCTGTGCGAACAGGCCGGATATTTCGCATCTTGTGATATTTAACAATTCATTAATCTAAATTACATGTAATAGTGTATATCAGGATGACTGAATCGTTTACAAGAGATATTTACCTGCGAAATTAAGTGATGAGGCTAATCAATGGCGAAACTGGAAATTTGTTGTTACAGCGTGGAATGTGCCCTCACTGCGGAAAAAGCCGGCGCTGACCGGATTGAACTGTGTGCCGCGCCGTCAGAGGGCGGGCTGACCCCGAGCTGGGGTATGCTGAAACAAACTATCGACCGGCTGCGGATCCCGGTTCACCCGATCCTCCGTCCGCGCAGCGGCGACTTTTGCTATACAGCCTCGGAATTTGCGGTCATGAAGAATGATATCGCCAAAATCCGCGACCTGGGGTTTCCCGGGGTGGTCACCGGTATTCTGGATGAAGACGGGCATGTTGATCTGCCCAGGATGAAGATGCTGTGCAAACTGTCAGGCGATATGGCGGTCACTTTCCACAGAGCCTTTGATATGTGTGCCAGCCCGATGCTGGCATTACAGCAGCTGACTGACCTGGGGGTGAGCCGTATTCTGACATCCGGGCAGCAGCTGAGTGCGGAACTGGGGCTGCCGCTGCTGAAAGAGTTACAGGAAGCCAGCAGGGGGCCGGTGATTATGGCTGGTGCCGGTGTGCGGCTGGCGAATATTCAGAAGTTTCTGGATATCGGCCTTCAGGAAGTACACAGCTCAGCATCCAAAACCAAGCCATCCACCATGCGTTACCGCAAAGTCGGGGTCGCGATGAGCAGTGACAGTGAAGCCGATGAGTTTTCCCATACCTGTGTGGACGGGGAAACGGTTGAGGCTATGAAAGGCGTTCTGGATCTGCACAGTATGGTAGTGCACTGATATGATGGTCAGTACATCCGTATCAAAACCGATACGGATGTATCTGCATGCAGGGTTACGGCTTTTCCGCAATCAGAACCGCACGGCGCGGTGCCGGATAGCCTTCAACGGTCAGTGACGGATCATCCGGATTGAGGAAATCGGCGAGGGATTCATTGATCATCCACTCCGTACGGCGCTGCTCATCCGTGGTAGTGACAGACTCATCTGCTATACGGATATTAGTGAACCCGCATTTTTCCAGCCAGACAGCCAGCATTTTTGCTGACGGAATAAAGTAAACGTTACTCATCTGCGCGTAGCGTTCGCCCGGGATCAGGCACTGATGTTCATCACCGTCGACAACAATACTTTCCAGTACCAGTTCGCCGCCGGACACCAGCTGATCTTTCAGCTGCCAGAGGTGGTCGAGCGGGGAGCGGCGGTGATAAAGCACCCCCATGGAGAACACGGTATCAAACGCCTGAAGTGCAGGCAGCTCCTGAATACCCAGCGGCAGCAGGTGCACGCGCTGGTCATTGCCGAGCAGCTTGCGCACGGCTTCAAACTGGCAGAGGAAAAGCTGGGTCGGATCGACACCGACCACCAGTTCCGCGCCTTCACCGGCCATACGCCACATGTGATAACCGCTGCCGCAGCCGACATCCAGAATGGTGCGCCCGGCAAGCGGGGAAAGATGCGGCAGAACGCGATCCCATTTCAGATCGGAACGCCATTCGGTATCAATCTCCACGCCGTAGAGCGAGAACGGGCCTTTGCGCCACGGCATCAGGTTGCGCAGAATGTTGTTAATACGGCGGGTTTCCCCGTCAGTCAGCGGCTGCGTGCGCTGTGCGGTGACACCGGTTTTCAGATCGAGAAAGTCCGGTGTCATGTCCGGCAGGTTTTCAATGGTCTTTACCCAGCCCGGATAGTAGCCGTGCAGAGACTCTTTATGCCATTTTGCAATCTGCGCGGGCAGTGTTTCCAGCCAGTGGCTCAGGCGCTCATTTTTTGCAATTAACTGATAAAAATTGCCGAAATCAATCATGGTTATTCTCTTTCACTGCCAGTAATGACCCGAAGTTAAAACACTGGAACCAGACTTCGCAATGTTCAAACCCGGCCGTTTTCAGCCGTGATTTGTGCGTTTCCACGCTGTCGGTCAGCATGACATCTTCCAGCATGGTGCGTTTCTGGCTGATTTCCAGCTCGCTGTAGCCGTTGGCGCGTTTGAAATCGTGGTGCATACTGAACAGCAAATCGCCGATCTGCGCATCCTCAAAACTGAATTTTTCCGATAACACCAGCACACCGCCCGGCAGCAGACCCTGATAGATTTTTTTCAGCAGTGCGGCGCGGTCATCCGGGGCCAGGAATTGCAGGGTAAAATTGAGAACCACCATTGAGGCATTTTCAATTTTGATATGGCGGATATCGCCTTCGGTGACTTCAACCGGTACCGGGGATTTAAAACTTTCCACATGGCGGCGGGCGTGTTCCACCATCGGCGCGGAATTATCCACGGCGATAATCCGGCAGCCGGGTTTATCTGCGATATTCGGGCGGATAGACAGGGTGGCGGCGGCACGGGAACACCCGAGATCATAAACCTGACTGCCGGGCGTGACAAAACGACCGGCCAGCATGCCGATCATAGCAATAATATTGGAGTAGCCCGGAATTGAGCGTTTGATCATATCGGGAAACACATCCGCGACTTTCTCATCAAACGTCCAGTCACCAAGACGGGCAATCGGTGCCGCGAACAGAGTATCCTGCGGCAGATTCGGAATTTCTTTGGACATAACACAGGTCTGCAATACAAAAAGATGCGCGCATTCTAACAGAGGTGACCCGGCGCAGAAAGTGTTATGTCCCGGCGTGAGCGGTTACATGTACGGTGAAAAAATCTGCTGCCACGGCAGATACCAGATATTCGCCAGTACCATCAGGATCATAGCAGTGAAGGTGGCCGCCATCCCGGTACGCCGCCAGCGGTTCTCGCGGTGTTTTAATCCGTAAGAGTGAAACAGCCGGCCGGCAATCAGAATGATCCCGCAGACATGCAGCATCCACACCTGGGCACCGTTCTGCTCCATCACCAGTAACAGCAGGAGTGCAACGGGAATATACTCAACCGCATTGCCCTGCACACGAATCGCCGTCTGTAACTCGTAAAAACCGCCGTCACCATAAGCGACGCGGTAAAGTGTCCGCAGTTTAATCACATCGAGTGATAGTTTAATGATTAACAGCGCACCCAGTACAATATAAAGGGAACTAACCATTTTTTACTCCATGGCCAATTGAAACAGCAAAACAATGATAAACCTCAAAGCAGCAGGTAACACAATCTTTAATATTAATGCATACTGAATTATTTGAAAATTATCAATTAGTGGCTAAATTCTCTGCGGCAGATGTGTGGTTTGCTCTTATCTCATCAGGAATTTTCCACTATAATGATCGCCTTTTTGACATTTCTTCATAAAGAACCATGCCAAAATTTTGCAGAAACGCACAATAGCGGACAAAAGGATATCGTATGCGTACTAATTATTGTGGGCAGCTCAACAGTGCTCACATCGATCAAAAAGTAACCCTTAGTGGTTGGGTAAACCGTCGTCGTGATCTCGGGGGTTTGATTTTTATCGATATGCGTGACCGTGAAGGCATCGTTCAGGTTTTCTTCGATCCCGACCAAAAAGAAGCATTTGCCAAAGCCTCTGAATTACGGAATGAATTCTGTATTCAGATTACCGGAACTGTCCGCGCGCGACCAGAAAATCAAATTAATAAAGAGATGGCGACCGGCAGTGTGGAAGTGCATGCAGATGGCCTGACCATTTTTAACCGCTCCGAGCCGTTACCGCTCGACAGCAACCACGAAAACACCGAAGAGATGCGTCTGAAATACCGCTATCTCGACCTGCGCCGCAGCGAAATGGCGAACCGCCTGAAAACCCGTGCGCGCATCACCGGGTTTGTCCGCCGCTTTATGGATACCGAAGGGTTCCTCGATATCGAAACCCCGATGCTGACCAAAGCCACACCGGAAGGTGCCCGTGACTACCTGGTGCCGAGCCGTGTCCACAAAGGCAAATTCTACGCACTGCCGCAGTCTCCGCAGCTGTTCAAACAGCTTCTGATGATGTCCGGTTTTGACCGTTACTATCAGATTGTCAAATGTTTCCGTGATGAAGATTTACGTGCTGACCGTCAGCCGGAATTCACCCAGATCGATGTGGAAACTTCCTTCATGACCGCGGACCACGTCCGTGCGACCATGGAACGCATGATCCGCTCACTGTGGAATGAAATCATCAATGTTGAACTGGGCGATTTCCCGGTGATGACATTTGCGGAAGCGATGCGCCGCTTCGGTTCTGATAAGCCGGATTTACGTAACCCGCTGGAACTGACTGATATCGCCGATCTGGTGAAAAATTCTGAATTCTCTGTGTTTGCTGATGCGGCAAATGATCCGAAAGGCCGTGTTGTGGCACTGTGTGTCACCGGCGGCGCGGAAATGACCCGCAAACAGATTGATGAATATGGCAAATTTGTCGGCATCTATGGCGCGAAAGGCCTGGCGTGGATGAAAGTGAACGATCGCTCTGTGGGTATTGAGGGTGTTCAGTCTCCGGTCGCCAAATTCCTGACCGCAGAAACCGTTGAAGCGATTCTGGAACGTACCGATGCGCAGACCGGCGACATCATTTTCTTCGGCGCGGGCGCGAAAGGCACCGTAACCGATGCAATGGGCGCGCTGCGTCTGAAAACCGGTCGTGACCTGAATCTGACCGACCTGAACAGCTGGCGTCCGCTGTGGGTGATCGACTTCCCGATGTTTGAGGATGACGGCGAAGGCGGCCTGACCGCGATGCACCATCCGTTCACCTCACCGCGTGACATGTCACCGGAAGAGTTGAAAAACGCGCCGGAAGAGGCGATCGCCAATGCCTACGATATGGTTATCAACGGCTACGAAGTGGGTGGCGGCTCTGTCCGTATCCACCGTAACGAAATGCAGCAGACCGTATTCGGTATCCTCGGGATCACCCCGGAAGAACAGCGCCGCAAATTCGGCTTCCTGCTCGATGCGTTACAATACGGCACACCACCGCATGCCGGTCTGGCCTTTGGTCTCGACCGTCTGGTGATGCTGCTGACCGGTACTGAAAACATCCGTGACGTTATCGCGTTCCCGAAAACCACGGCGGCCGCCTGTCTGATGACAGACGCACCGAGCTTCGCGAATGATGATGCCCTGAAAGAGTTGGCGATCACAGTAACTCAAAAAGAGAGTGACTGAATCTGATGGCTTTTAAACGCCCTGAATCTGTGCTGGTGGTTATCTGTGAGCAGGAAACGGGGCGTGTTCTGATGTTACAGCGCCGTGACGATCCTGCTTTCTGGCAGTCCGTCACCGGCAGTCTGGAACCGGGAGAGACTCCCCGTGATGCCGCATTGCGGGAAGTAAAAGAAGAAACCGGTATTGATATTCTTGCGGAAGGATTGCGGCTGACGGATTGTCAGCGCACCGTCCGCTATACCATTTTTCCGCATTTCCGTCACCGGTATGCACCGGACGTGACGCACAATACGGAACACTGGTTTGTGTTATGCTTACCCGCGCCGAAGGCGGTTCCCTTAACGGAGCATCTGGCGTATGAATGGTTACCGGCAGCGGATGCAGCCGTAAAAACTATCTCACCCAGTAACGGGGAAGCAATTGAAGAATTCGTTCGTCAGTGTGTTCTTCCGCAGTGACAGCGGATTTAAATGAATGAACGTCGTAAGACTTAATCTGGAGATTAGAGAATGGCAGGTCATAGTAAATGGGCCAACACCAAACACCGCAAGGCCGCGCAAGATGCGAAGCGCGGTAAAATTTTCACGAAAATCATTCGTGAATTAGTCACGGCGTCGCGCATTGGTGGTCCTGATCCTGCATCTAACCCACGTCTGCGTGCGGCAGTGGATAAAGCGTTATCAAACAACATGACCCGCGATACCCTGAACCGTGCGATTGCACGCGGGGCGGGTAATGATGAAAACGATAACATGGAATCCATCGTATACGAAGGTTACGGCCCGGGCGGCACTGCTGTGATGGTGGAGTGCCTGACGGATAACCGTAAACGTACGGTTTCGGATGTACGCCACGCGTTCACTAAAACCGGCGGCAACCTGGGAACTGATGGCTCCGTAGCCTATCTGTTTACCCGCAAAGGTATCATTTCCTATGCACCGGGTCTGGATGAAGATGCGGTGATGGATGCAGCGCTGGAAGCCGGTGCTGATGACGTTGAAACCTTTGACGACGGCGCTATCGACGTTTACACCGCCTGGGAAATTCTGGGTGATGTCAAAGACGCGATGGATGCAGCCGGTTTCAACGCTGAATCTGCCGAAGTATCGATGATCCCGTCCACCAAAGCGGATCTGGATGCGGAAACCGCACCAAAACTGATGCGCCTTATCGATATGCTGGAAGACTCTGACGATGTGCAGGAAGTCTACCACAACGGCGATATCTCAGACGAAGTTGCAGCACTGCTGTAATTTCCGTCACTCACTCCGCAGAGGATGCGCTGTTGTGCGCATCCCTCTGTTTTCGTGCTTTTTTCCTGTTGTGACAATACGGTCCTCCTATGGCAATTATTCTCGGTATTGATCCCGGCTCGCGGGTGACCGGATATGGTGTTATCCGCCAGCAGGGACGGCGTCTGCTGTATATCGGCAGCGGCTGTATCCGCACACAGGTGGATGATCTTCCGTCCCGTCTGGGTAAAATTTACGCCGGTGTCAGTGAAATCATCACCCAGTATCAGCCGGATGGTTTTGCTATCGAACAGGTCTTTATGGCCAAAAATGCTGATTCTGCCCTGAAGCTGGGACAGGCCCGTGGTGTGGCGATTCTGGCGGCGGTGAATAATAATCTGCCGGTATTTGAATATGCGGCGCGTCAGGTGAAACAAACCGTCACCGGCACCGGGGCGGCGGAAAAAGCCCAGGTTCAGCATATGGTGCGCTCGATCCTGAAACTGTCAGCTGCACCGCAGGCGGATGCGGCAGATGCACTGGCGATTGCGATCACCCACTGTCATTTTAACCAGAATCTGGTGCAGATGGGGCAGCCGCGTCTGGTGATGGCACGCGGACGACTGAAAGAGTAACCGGTGTCGCAGATACCCGTGATTTTCTGATGGCTGGATATACGTCCAGCTTTTTTTATGCTATAAACAGGCTCTGCCGCAATCATAAAGGAGACACGCGTGATCGGTCGCTTAAGAGGTATTGTGCTGGAAAAACAGCCGCCTGTCGTATTACTGGAAACCAACGGTGTGGGCTATGAAGTCCATATGCCGATGACCTGTTTCTATGAACTGCCGGATGCCGGTCAGGAAGCTATTCTGTTCACGCAGTTTATTGTGCGGGAAGATGCACAGTTACTGTACGGTTTTAATGATAAACAGGAACGCGCGCTGTTCCGTGAATTAATCAAAGTGAACGGCGTCGGGCCGAAACTGGCACTGGCGATCCTCTCCGGTATGTCTGCACAGCAGTTTGTGGCGGCGGTTGAGCAGGGTGCTGTAGCACAGTTAATTAAACTGCCGGGTGTCGGCAAGAAAACCGCCGAACGTCTGGTGGTGGAAATGAAAGATCGTTTCAAAGGGCTTAACGGTGACCTGTTCCGTGATACGGAAATGTCGCTTCCGGCCAGTCAGCAGGCAGGCAACAGCCAGGCAGAGGCGGAATCTGAAGCCATTGAGGCACTGATTTCCCTCGGCTATAAACCGCAGGAAGCCAGCCGGATGATAGCGAAGGTATCCAAAGCCGGTTCAGACAGCGAAACACTGATCCGCGAAGCACTGCGCGCCGCGCTGTAATAATAAAAACGATGATGACACAACGGGGTGACAGGTCATGATTGAAGCTGACAGACTGATTACGGCGGAAACGCTGCCGGATGATGAGGTGGTGGATCGCGCTATCCGGCCGAAATTACTGGCGGAATATGTGGGTCAGCCGCAGGTCTGTTCACAGATGGAAATCTTTATCGAGGCTGCCCGTCAGCGCGGGGATGCCCTCGATCATCTGCTGATTTTCGGCCCGCCTGGGCTCGGGAAAACCACGCTGGCAAATATTGTCGCCAATGAAATGGGGGTTAATCTGCGCACTACCTCCGGTCCGGTGCTGGAAAAAGCCGGTGATCTGGCGGCGATGCTGACCAACCTCGAACCCCACGATGTGTTATTTATCGATGAAATTCACCGCCTGTCCCCGGTGGTGGAAGAAATTCTCTATCCGGCAATGGAAGATTACCAGCTGGATATCATGATCGGGGAAGGGCCGGCTGCCCGCTCCATTAAAATCGACCTGCCGCCGTTTACCCTGATCGGTGCCACCACCCGTGCAGGTTCCCTGACATCACCACTGCGTGACCGTTTCGGGATCGTGCAGCGGCTGGAATTTTATAATACGGACGATTTACAGCATATTGTCAGCCGCAGTGCCCGTTATATGGGGCTGGATATTTCGGATGACGGTGCCCGCCAGATTGCCATGCGTTCACGCGGCACACCACGTATCACCAACCGCCTTCTGCGCCGCGTGCGGGATTTTGCCCAGGTGAAAGGTGACGGCGGTATTGACGGGCTGATTGCCGGTCAGGCTCTGGATATGCTGAATGTGGATTCCGCCGGGTTTGATTATCTGGATCGCAAGTTGCTGGTCACCATTATTGATAAATTTATGGGCGGCCCGGTCGGGCTGGATAACCTGGCGGCGGCTATCGGCGAAGAGCGGGAAACCATTGAGGATGTCATCGAGCCTTTCTTAATCCAGCAGGGCTTTATTCAGCGGACTCCGCGCGGACGCCTTGCCACCGCACATGCCTATCGCCACTTTGGTATTGATCACAGCGGAAACGATTAAAAACCCGGACCTCAGACCTGAGGGTAAACCTAATATGTTTACCCTTTTGTTCATGTGATAATTAAATGGCTTTTTGGGAAATAATCCGGGAGGATTTCCCTGTAATTGGTTGTTTTTCGACATTTAAAAATTGGTATGCATTGTCTGAACCCTGTAATGTAAAAAGAGGATTTCGTTAAAGGGAAAAGGAACTGATTATGCGTGTTCATTTTATCATTCATGACTATTTTGAAGCACCCGGCGCTTACGAGTATTGGGCAAGGAAGAACAATTACGATGTCACGTTCACCCGTCTGTATGAAGGTGACAAGTTACCTGACAGCATCAGTGAAATTGATTTTCTGATTGTCATGGGCGGGCCGCAAAACCCGGAAACCACCACTGCACAGTGCGCTTATTTTGATTCCAAAAAAGAGCAGGCGTTTATCGCCAACGCCATCAATTCAAATAAAGTTGTCATCGGGGTCTGCCTCGGCGCACAGCTTATCGGTGAGGCATTAGGCGCGCCGTATACACAATCGCCGGAGAAAGAGTTCGGTAAATTTACCATCCACATGACCAACGCCGGGAAACGCAGCCAGCTGTTTTCTCATTTCGGCGACTCGCTGGGTGTGGGCCACTGGCATTACGATATGCCGGGATTAACTGAAGGTGCGCAGATTATCGCTTTCAGTGCCGGTTGTCCGCGTCAGATTATTGAATACACCAAACGCGTTTACGGCTTCCAGTGCCATATGGAGCTGACCCGTGATGTGGTGGAGTATCTGATCCTCAACGGCGAAAATGATCTGAAATCGGCCTCCGGATTCCGTTTTGTTGATACACCAAGTGCGATCCGCAGACACAGTTACAGTGAAATGAATGAAAAACTGATCACATTTCTCGACAAACTGGTGCTGAGTGTGAATCCGGTGAAACCGAAAGTGCGGACAAAATCAGAAACAGCGTAATAATGCAGTTTAGCAGAAAGTAAAAAGCCCTGAAAAAACAGGGCTTTTTGCTGTGCAGATAATTAATTATGTGGTTTCACCAGCAGGCTGAGAATAAAGCAGCAGGCGGCACACAGCACGACGGACGGTCCCGCAGGGGTGTCATAAAAAGCAGAGAAGGCTAATCCGCCGGTGATGGAAATCATTCCGGTGACAACCGCACCGACTGCCATCTGCTCCGGTGTCCGTGCAAAACGGCGGGCAGCGGCGGCAGGAATAATCAGCAGTGATGTGATAATCAGCGCGCCGACAAATTTCATGGCAAGGCCGATGGTCAGTGCGGTGACCAGCATCAGCATCATCCGCAGTCTGCCCGGGTTGATACCATCAACAAACGCCAGCTCCGGGCTGATGGTCAGAGAAAGCAGATTGCGCCACTGCCACATCAGCAAACCGGTCACGATAGTCACACCCACGGCAATCGGCAGCAAATCGTCATAGGTCACTGACAGCAGATCACCGAACAGGTAAGCCATCAGATCCACCCGCACATTCGACATCAGGCTGACCACCACCAGACCGAGAGACAACGCACTGTGCGCCATAATGCCCAGCAGGGTATCCACCGCCAGTTGCGGACGACGCTCCAGCCAGACCAGCAGCATAGCCAGAATCAGCGTCACGGCAATCACAGCATAAAACGGACTGACATTCAGCAGCAGACCAAAGGCGACCCCGAGCAGTGACGCATGCGCCAGCGTATCACCGAAATAGGACATCCGCCGCCAGACCACAAAGGAGCCGAGCGGGCCGGCGGCGATCGCCAGTAGTATCCCGGCGAGCCAGCCCGGTAACAGTAATTCAATCATGGCGGCACTCCGGAGCGGATTTTACAGAGGTATCTGCCGGGGAGTGATTCCCGCAGCAGGGCGCAGAAGGGGATAACACTGCGCTGCCGTTTTCATGGCTGTGATTATGATGATGGCGGTACACGCCGATCTGTGTCGCGGCGCGGGTACCGAACATGGCGGTAAACTCAGGATGGGCGGCGACCACATCCGGCTCACCGGAACAGCAGATATGGCGGTTGATACACAACACGGTATCGGTTTTTGCCATCACCAGATGCAGATCGTGAGAAACCATCAGGACCGCGCAGTTCAGTTCATCGCGCAGCCGGGTAATCAGGTCATACAGCGCGACCTGGCCGTTGACATCCACACCCTGAGTCGGCTCATCCAGCACCAGCAACTGCGGCCGGGCGAGCAGGGCGCGAGCCAGCAGCACTCGCTGCATCTCCCCGCCGGACAGCCGTTGCATTGGTTTTCCGGTCAGGTGGGCGGCATTGACGCGATCAAGTGCCGCGAGGCATTCGCCTTTGCTGACACCGCGCTTCAGACGCAGAAAACGGGCAACCGTCAGCGGCATTGTCGGGTCAAGAAAGAGTTTCTGCGGGACATAGCCGACAGTCAGTCCCGGCGTACGGGTGACGGTGCCGGACGTTGGTTCGGTAAGGCCGAGAACCACACGGACAATGGTGGATTTTCCTGCACCGTTCGGCCCGAGAAGGGTGATAATTTTTCCGGGGGATAATGTAAATGAAATGTCCTCCAGTACCGTATTGGCACCAAAAGCGACTGAGACATCATTTACCGCGATAAGTGTTGACATGGCAAATTATTATCTTGCAGAATGAATGAAACGTTATAATATAACATTTCAACATTCATGTCACGGAGTTTCCATTATGCAGCACCAGTCACGGCACGGAATAAAAACAGCGTTTATTGCCACATTTTTGGGTCTGACCGCACAAACCGCCAGCGCAGATGTGTTAACATCAGTACGTCCTGTCGGGTTAATCGCTGCTGCGGTTGCAGATGGCGTCACGGACACACAGATTTTACTGCCGGATGGTGCTTCACCGCATGATTATGCACTCAAACCGTCTGATCTGAAAAAAATCCGTTCAGCGGATTTGGTTGTCTGGGTCGGGCCGGAGCTGGAAACCTTCCTGCAAAAGCCGCTTTCGGCTGTTCCGGAGCAAAAACAGATCGTTATCAGCGAACTTGAGTCTGTCAGACCTTTTCTGCTGAAAAACGATGAAGATGATGATCATGATGATGATGATGATCATGATGAGGACGATCATCATCATCATCACGGTGAGTACAATATGCACTTGTGGATGTCGCCGGATATTGCCCGGCAGACCGCTCAGGCAGTGTATAATAAACTTTTGGTGAGTTATCCGGATAAAAAATCTGTGCTGGACGTAAACCTGCGTAAATTCAATGGACAACTTACTGAAACTGAGAAGAATATTGCTCAGCAGCTGGCACCGGTGAAAACACACGGTTATTTTGTTTTTCATGACGCCTATGGTTATTTTGAAAAACGCTTTGATCTTTCGCCTTCCGGGCATTTTACGGTCAACCCTGAAATTCAGCCGGGTGCGCAGACACTCAATAACATCAAATTAAAGCTGGCTGAGCAAAACGCCTTGTGTGTGTTTGCTGAGCCGCAGTTCAGGCCGGCAGTCATTAAAGCGGTGGCCAAAGGGACGAACGCGAAGATGGGCGTCCTTGACCCGCTGGGCAGCGGAATTGCAGTGGATCGGGACGGTTATACCAACTTCCTGTCACGGTTATCAGCACAGTACGCATCCTGCCTGGAGCAATAAATAAGGAACAGAACGCGTGCAATTGCAGCAACTGGCAAAATCCGCCGTTCTGGTATACAACCAGTTACCCAAAGCGCATCGTATGATGCTGGGAATGTTAACTGCCGCAACACTGGGTGTCGCTGTCTGGCACCCGTTTGCTGTATATCATGAGCGGAATGCTGATAACGAACAATATACTGAAACTGATTTTGCACCGCCTGCGGACACTTTTGCCATACAGGCGGGAACCGGCACGGACACGGATACCGACGATATTATCACTGACAGCAGCGATCAGCTGCCGGATGAAGGTCTCGCCAAAGAATCTGATGATCTCGATGATGCCTCCCCGACTGATACCGTTATCCCGACCTCACGTGAATACACTGTTGCCAGCGGTGACAGCCTGTCTGCTATCCTGACACAGTACGGGATAGATTCTTCTGATGTGGCCTTATTATCTAACCAGTTCAAAGAATTGCGTAATCTGCAAATCGGCCAGACCCTTTCCTGGGAACTGAATGACGACGGCGAACTGAAATCTCTGAGCTGGGCGGTTAACCGCCGTGAAACCCGCACCTATGCCCGCAGCGGCAACGGATTCAAAGAAACCAAAGAGATGCGCGAAGGGGAATGGCAGACAAAACGCCTGACCGGTAAAGTCAGCGGCAGCCTGAATGCCAGTGCATCAAAAGCGGGACTGACCCGCAGCGAAGTGCGTGATATTTCCAAAGCGTTACAGTGGCAGGTGGATGTCCGTAAGGTGAAAAACGGCGATCGCTTCACTGTACTGACCTCCCGTGAAATGCTGGACGGTAAACAGGAACAGAGCCAGATGCTGGCGGTGCGTCTGCATACTAACGGGCGTGACTATTATGCATTCCGTGCCGAAGACGGCCGTTTTTATGATGCCAAAGGTGACGGGCTGGAGCGCGGTTTCCTGCGTTTCCCGACTACCAGACAATTCCGTGTTTCCTCACACTTTAACCCGCGCCGTGTAAACCCGGTCACCGGGCGTGTTGCCCCGCATAAAGGGGTCGATTTCGCTATGCCGGTCGGCACACCGGTGCTGGCAGTCGGTGACGGGGAAGTGGTTGTGGCTAAATTCAGTGGCGCGGCGGGGAATTTCGTGGCTATCCGTCACGGTCGTCAGTTCACCACCCGTTATATGCACATGCGCAAATTGCTGGTCAAACCGGGCCAGAAAGTCAAACGCGGTGATAAAGTCGGGTTATCCGGTAATACCGGGCGCTCTACCGGGCCGCATCTGCACTTTGAAGTCTGGAACGGGCAACAGGCGGTGAACCCGCTGACAGCAAAACTGCCGAGTTCCGGCGGGCTGACCGGCAAAGATCGTACCGGTTACCTGGCGCTGGTCAAACAATATCGTCCTCAGCTGACACTTGATTAATCCTCTCATTTCGCCGGACGGGTATGAAAAAGCCCGTCCGGCGCATTTTCAGAATGCAGAATTTTAATGTACTTCTGAGTTCAGATAATCAATAATAATAGATCACGGTATTTATAATATCATGATAAATAAGCTTAATTTAATACGGGTATCCCTCTGTGTATAAAGAAAACGATACAGACAGCAAAGCGGGCTATATCCCGACATTTCACCGCCACTACCTGCACCCGAAGTACTGGGGTATGTGGGTCGCGGCAGGCGCACTGGCGGGTCTGAGCTACCTGCCGGTCAAATTACGTGATCCGATGCTGGCCGGTATAGGCCGGATTGCCGGACGTTTTGCCAAAGGCGGACGCCGCCGGGCACTGATCAATCTGTATTACTGTTTCCCGGATATGCCGAAAGCGGAGCGGGAAAGGATCACGGATGAGATGTTTGCCAGCGCACCGCATGCCTTTGTGATGCTGGCGGAATTGTGTCTGCGCAACCCGCAGCGGGTGATTTCCCGCACGCAGGTTCACGGGCAGGACATTATTGACGCATTACAGGCAGAAGGGCGCAATATCATCTTTATGGTGCCGCACGGCTGGGCGATTGATTTACCGGCGATGCTGTTTGCCGCGCAGGGCAACAAAGTGGCGGGGATGTTCCACCATCAGAAAAATCCGGTGGCGGATTACCTGTGGAATAAAGCCCGCGTCCACTTTGGTGGCCGCCTGCACTCCCGCGAGGCCGGTATCAAACCGTTTATTGCCAGTGTGCGTAATGGTTACAGCGGCTACTATCTGCCGGATCAGGATCACGGTGAAGAGCACAGTGAATTTGTGCCGTTCTTCGGCACCTATAAGGCCACACTGCCTGCTATCGGGCGGCTGATGAAAGTTTGCAAAGCGGCGATTGTCCCGCTGTTTCCGGTGTACGATCACAAAAATCACCAGTTCCATATCCACGTCCGCCCGCCGATGGATGATATTGACGGCAAAGATGACCCGTATATCGCCCGCCGTATGAACGAAGAAGTAGAAGCGCTGGTGCGCCCGAATATCGAACAATACACCTGGATTCTGAAACTGCTGAAAACCCGCAAAGACGGCGAAGAAGAACCGTATAATATTTATAAGCACAAAGAATTGCCCTGAGACGGGGCATTAAAACAAAAACCGCCCATCATCAGACAGGCGGTTTCAGTTTTATCTGAAGCAAATTATTTCACTTCAAGAATACGACTGGTATTGGTGCTGCCGACCAGACCCATCTGGTCGCCCTGGGTGACCATCACCAGGTCACCAGTGCAGAGATAGCCTTTTTCTTTCAGGCGGCTGATAGCTTCAGTGACTGCAGCCAGGCCATCGGTGTGGGTGCTGCAGAATACCGGGGTGACACCACGGTACAGTGAGCACTGGTTCAGGGTTTTTTCATGGCGGGACATGGCGAAAATCGGCAGGCCGGAGCTGATGCGGGACATCATACGCGCGGTACGGCCGGATTCAGTCATAGCAATAATCGCTTTCACGCCGTTGAGGTGGTTGGCGGCGTACATGGTGGACATCGCAATTGCTTCTTCCGGGTTGTCGAAGGTCATGTCCAGACGGTGTTTGGAGATATTCACATTCGGCATTTTCTCCGCACCCAGGCAAACCCGCGCCATCGCTTCCACGGTTTCAGCAGGGTACTGACCGGCTGCGGTTTCCGCAGAGAGCATCACGGCATCGGTGCCATCAAGCACGGCGTTTGCCACGTCCATCACTTCAGCACGGGTTGGCATCGGGTTAGTGATCATGGATTCCATCATCTGGGTCGCTGTGATCACGACACGATTCAGTTGACGGCTGCGACGAATCAGCTTTTTCTGGACGCCGACCAGCTCCGGATCGCCGATTTCCACACCGAGATCACCACGTGCAACCATCACCACATCGGATGCGAGAATGATTTCATCCATCACCTGATCAGTGGCGACTGCTTCGGCACGTTCGACTTTGGAGACAATCATTGCCTCACAACCGGCGTCACGGGCGAGGCGGCGGGCATAGTGAAGATCTTCCGCGCTGCGCGGGAAGGAGACCGCAAGGTAATCAACATTAATACGGGCTGCGGTTTTGATATCTTCTTTATCTTTTTCTGTCAGTGCATCGGCAGATAACCCGCCACCGAGTTTGTTGATACCCTTATTATTAGACAGCAAACCACCGACAGTCACTTCGGTCATGATTTTAGTGCCTTTGACATCCAGCACTTTCAGCTGCACACGGCCATCATCGAGTAACAGAATGTCATCCGTCACCACATCTTCCGGCAGCTTTTTATAGTCGATCCCGACGTGCTCATTGGTGCCTTCGCCTTTGCCCAGCTCTGCATCCAGAATAAATTTATCGCCGACATTCAGCAGAACTTTATTGTCTTTAAAGGTGGAGACACGGATTTTCGGCCCTTGGAGATCACCCAGAATAGCCACCTGCACGCCGAGGCGGGCAGCGATTTCACGGACTTTATTCGCACGTTCAACGTGATCGTCCGGGCTGCCGTGAGAAAAGTTCATACGAACCACATTAGCACCGGCACGGATGATTTTTTCAAGGTTGTTATCGCGATCGGTGGCGGGGCCCAGGGTCGTTACGATTTTCGTTCTTCTGAGGCGTATTGACATAAATTACTCCGTTGACCTGAATAAGGTGAAATGGTGTTGATAAAAAACTCCCCGCCGGAAAATCGCTTCCGCCGGGACAGTGTAAAATCGATTCACTCCTGTCTGATTATCGCGTATTTAAAATAAAAATCGAGTCAGCAAACGCAAAACAGTGAGTCAGACGTTATCCTACCATCCGTTATATGACTAATTCGTGATGATCATTACACCCGGCAGCAGGAAATGTGTCAAATTGACACAAATGGTTAAAAATCAACGGAGTTTATCGATTCGGGAATCTTTGAGCGCTTCTTTGACCCGGCGCAGATTATCGCGGAATTTGGGGCCGCGGCGCAGGGTAAAACCGGTGGCGAGGACATCAATAATGGTCAGCTGGGCGAGGCGGGAGATCATCGGCATATAAATATCGGTGTCTTCCGGCACATTAAGAATGAGGGTGAGAGTGGCTTCCGCCGCAAGCGGGGAGTTTTCGGAGGTGATGGCGAGCACGGTGGCGTCATTTTCACGGGCGATACGGGCGATTTCAACCAGGTTCTTTGTCCGTCCGGTGTGGGAAATTAAAACCACCACATCACCTTCGCTGCTGTTAATACAACTCATGCGCTGCATTACGACATCGTCGGAATAAATCACCGGGATATTGAACCGGAAGAATTTATTCATTGCATCATGGGCGACCGCTGCAGAAGCCCCCAGACCGAAAAAGGCGATCTTCCGGGCTTGTGTCAGGCAATCCACGGCGCGGTTGATGGTCAGCATATCGAGGGTACTTCTGACCGCGTCCAGGCCGGCCATGGCAGATTCAAAGATTTTGCCGGTGTAGGCCTCGACGGAATCATTTTCATCCACATTGCGGCTCACATATGGGGTGCCGTTTGCCAGGCTTTGTGCCAGCAGCAGTTTGAAATCAGGAAAACCTTTGGTGTCCAGACGGCGGCAGAACCGGTTAACGGTCGGCTCGCTGACATCCGCCATTTTGGCGAGTGTGGCGATACTGGAATGAATGGCTATCTGCGGGGCGCCGAGGATCGTCTCTGCAACTTTTTTTTCCGATTTACTCAGGTAATCCAGACTGTTACGGAGACGGTCTAAAATATTCATGCCACTGTGCCTTCTATATTGATCTGTGTGACACACCGGCCACCCGTATTTTTTGAAAATATACTACGTAAGCCCGGGCAAAGGAGAGGGGAAATCCCGCCCGATCCGGCTTTTTTTTGAAAGTTTGAACTGTGTCTGATTTTCATTTTAGTAAGTTTGCATCAAAAAAGTAATTAAATTACAAAACAGCACACAAAAAGACCGGCGACAGAGACCTGTCAGAATGTGCGGTAACCCGCATTTATGTTTACTGGCCGGGCGCAAACGAGTACATTATTCGTTATCTCTGTAACAAAATTACAATCCACAGCCACGAGGAGAGGTTTTCTATGGCGCTGACAGCAACGGTTCCCGCCTGTGATTTAGTCATTTTCGGTACCAAAGGCGACCTCGCACGCCGCAAGTTACTCCCGTCTTTATATCAGCTGGAAAAAGCCGGTAATATTCATCCGGAAACGCGGATTATCGGGGCAGGCCGTGCGGACTGGTCCCGTGAGGAGTATCAGAAATTTGTGGAGGATGCGTTCAATACGTTTCTTAACGAGCAACTGGATCCGGTGCTCTGGGAACGATTCAGTGCCCGTCTGCTGTTTTGTAATCTTGATGTGAATGAGACATCGCATTTCAAAAGTCTCGCCACTATTATTGCGGAAAACAAAAATACCGCTGTTTACTATTTCGCCATGCCGCCGGGCACCTTCAGCGCCATGTGCAAAGGGCTGGGCGAAGCGCACCTGAATAAAGAGCCGAGCCGTGTGGTGATGGAAAAACCACTGGGTAATGATCTGGCCTCATCACAGGCGATCAATACCGAGGTGGCTAAATACTTTAAAGAGAGTCAGATTTACCGCATCGACCATTATCTCGGCAAAGAAACCGTACTGAACCTGCTGGCGCTGCGTTTTGCCAACTCTCTGTTTGTGAATAACTGGGATAACCGCACTATCGACCACGTCCAGATCACAGTGGCGGAAGAAGTGGGGATTGAAGGGCGCTGGGGTTATTTCGATAAAGCCGGGCAGATGCGGGATATGGTGCAGAGCCATCTGCTGCAAATCCTGACGATGATTGCCATGTCACCGCCGGATGACCTGACCAGTGACCGAATCCGTGATGAGAAAGTGAAGGTGCTGCGTTCACTGCGGACCATTGATATCACGAATGTCCGGGAAAAAACCGTGCGCGGGCAGTATACCGCCGGGTTTGTTCACGGCGAAAAAGTACCGGGTTATCTGGATGAAGAGGGCGCAAATACTGTCAGTCAGACCGAAACCTTTGTCGCTATCCGTGCGGATATCGATGACTGGCGCTGGTCCGGTGTGCCGTTCTATCTGCGTACCGGGAAGCGGATGCCGTCGAAATGTTCGGAAGTGGTGGTCTATTTCAAACAGCCGTCCCTGAATATCTTCAACGAAACCTATCAGCATTTGCCGCCGAATAAACTGACTATCCGTCTGCAGCCGGACGAAGGTATTGATATTGAAGTGCTGAACAAAGCACCGGGGCTGGATCATAAACACCGTCTGCAAACCACCAAGCTGGATTTGAGTTTCTCGGAAACCTTTAACCAGACACATATTGCGGATGCCTATGAACGTCTGCTGCTGGAAGCCATGCGCGGTATTCAGGCACTGTTTGTCCGCCGTGATGAAGTGGAGGAAGCCTGGAAATGGGTGGATTCTATTATGCACGCCTGGGCAATGGATAATGAACCGCCGAAACCGTATCAGGCAGGCAGCTGGGGGCCGATAGCCTCTATCGCCATGATGGCCCGTGACGGTCATGCCTGGAACGAAGTGGAATAATTATCCACCTGCGGTATCAGTAAGGGTAGTTAACCGGTTCAATATTTGCGTAATTATGACCATCTTCTGAATAAGAAGGTGGTCATTTTTTATAACTGTCTAAAAAATAAAATTATTTGCTAAAAAATAATTCATCGCACCATTGCTGAACGATGTTACTTGTGCTAAAAATAATATGAATATTAATAACCGGAGGATTCTTTCATTGTTGTCACCCTGTCCGGGGACAGACAAAAGAATAAGACATCATGCAAAGCGACAGTAGTAGCAGGATTAAAATCCGACGTTCTACCCATGTACTTTTCCTTTCCGCTATCGTATCAAGCGAACACTACTGGTACGGCGAGTTATAGCTATTTCTCTTTTCGTCTGACGAATCAAGCACGCCTGCGTTTTTGGTCACATCGTTACATTTAACGTTTTCGTTTCGCGATAAACGCACCCGGTCACGCAAACTTTCTGTTCTGCGGTGTAAACCTGTATGCGTTGTCCATCAGGAGAAATAACTATGATTTACTGGATGTTTTTAGGCTTAGCCATTATTACCGAGGTGATCGGTACATTGTCGATGAAATACGCGAGTGTCTCCGGCGGCAGTGCGGGGATGATTGTGATGTATATCATGATTGCCTCTTCTTATATTTTATTATCCATGGCAGTGAAAAAAGTGGCCCTCGGGGTGGCTTATGCGCTGTGGGAAGGGATCGGGATCCTGATCATCACCACGTTCAGTGTGATGTGGTTCCATGAATCTCTGTCACCGCTGAAACTGGGCGGTCTGGCACTGTTAATCGCGGGTATCACCCTGATTAAATACGGCACCAAAAAAGTGCAGAAAAAGCAGCCTGCTGACAAACCGGTTCGTGCGCCACTGAATGAGATGCTGAAAGGGGCGTAATATGTTATCGACATTTGAATGGTGGCACGGTGCATTTTTACTGCTGGCCGTGGTACTGGAGATTCTGGCGAATATCCTGCTGAAAATGTCAAACGGCTTTAAACGTCTGTGGCTGGGTATTTTATCGCTGCTGGCGGTATTGGGGGCGTTCAGCTGTCTGGCACTGGCGGTCCGCGGTATTGAGCTTTCTGTTGCATATGCATTGTGGGGAGCATTCGGTATCGTGGCAACGGTTGCCGCAGGCTGGATACTGTTTAACCAGCGCCTCAATTACAAAGGCTGGAGCGGGATTATTCTGCTTCTGCTGGGTATGGTGATGATTAAGTTTGCCTGATCATTGCGTCACAGAAAAACAGCAGACAACCCGGAGTTGTCTGCTGTTTTTTTATGTCCGGAATTAAAATACACTGATACAGGATGAATCAGGTAAAATTCCGGATTATAAAAATGAAAATATTACTAATTGAAGATCATGAAAAGACCGGCAGCTGGGTTAAAAAGGGATTAGAGGAAGCCGGATTTATTGTTGATATCACGGCAGATGGCAGAGACGGATTATATCTTGCTCTGGAGAACAATTACCGGCTGGTTATTCTTGATATTATGTTGCCCGGTATGGATGGCTGGGAAGTGCTGAGAATATTGAGAACCGCCAAAATGGTACCGGTTATTTGTCTGACAGCCCGGGATGCGGTTGCTGACCGGGTAAAAGGACTGGAACTGGGCGCGAATGATTATCTGGTTAAACCGTTTTCATTCTCCGAATTACTGGCAAGAGTCCGTAATCAGCTGCGTACGTCTCAGCCCGCTTCCAAAGTGATTAATATCGCCGATCTCAGCATTGATCTGACCCGTCATGATGTACAGCGGGGAGGCGTGAAAATATCGCTGACACGTCAGGAATATTCACTGTTACTTTTTTTTGCGCTGCATTCCGGAGAGATCCTGCCCAGAACACTGATTGCCGGTGAGGTATGGGGCATGAATTTTGAAAGTGATACCAATATTGTCGATGTGGCTGTCCGGCGGCTCAGAAAAAAAATAGATGACGGGCATGATCATAAATTAATTGAAACTGTCCGGGGAACGGGATACCGCCTGAACGGATCGGAATGATGAAAATACACTCACTGAGATTTAAAATTGTCTCACTATTTATGTTGCTGATGGTGGCAAACGCGGGTTTTGTCACACTGATCCTTTATCATTCGCTGAAAAATGAACTTGCTTCAAAAGATGATGACATTCTGATTAACCGTGCCGATCAACTGGCTAAACTGATTGTCAGCGGTATTGATATTAAATCGTTACCTGTTTATTTCCGGCGGATGATGGATATGCGGCAGGACGTTATTAAGATAGCTGATGCTGATAATCACGTTATTGTGGATACCAACCCGGAGATAACCCTGAATACCCGGGACAAACTTAATTATCCGGATAATCAGGAAACGCCTTCAATCTCATACCAGAATACGGATGATAACATGCCGGTTTCCGTGGTTAATTTTGAGATTCAGGCTCCCGAAGGGAATTTATATGTCACGCTGGCAAAGCGTTCGGTTGATCGCAGCAGTGTTTTACGCGGATATTTACAGCAAAGTCTGATTGTTTCCGTTATTGCTATTCTCCTGATGGTCGTCTTCAGTATGTGGCTTATCCGCCGGGGATTGCAGGATATTGCCCGTCTCAGCCGGATCACCGCGAAAACAGATCTGCACGCTCTGGGACAGACGGTGGATATCAGCCGGTTACCGGATGAACTGAAAAGCCTGGGCGATTCGCTGAATATCATGCGCTCACGGCTGAAAAACGATTTTGTCCGGCTGACACAACTTGCAGATGATTTAGCGCATGAATTAAGAACACCCATTAATGCCATTAAAATTCAGAATGAAATCACATTACAAAAAACGCGTACTGCGGATGAATATGAAGCGATTATCGCCAGTAATACAGAAGAACTGGATAAACTGGCAAAAATAATACAAAACATTCTGTTTATCGCCAGGGCAGAGAATAAAAATATTAATCTTAAGCGGGAGACCATCGTTGTTTCTGAGCTGGTTGAGGATATTTATGAATTACTGGCATTTTATGCCGACGAGAGAAATATCCGGTTAGTGAATAAAATACCGGATGTGATGGTGTCAGCAGACAGAGTATTGCTGATGCAGATTATGGTCAATGTTGTGTCAAACGCGGTTAAATATTCATATGAAAATACGGAGGTTATTGCCTGTGCAGAAAATAATCATGGCAGCACCGTCATTTCAGTGATGAATAAAGGTGATGTTGTGGCAAACAGTGAACAGGTCTTTACCCGTTTCTGGCGCGGGGATAATGCGAGAACGTCAGAAGGAAGCGGGTTGGGTTTATCGATTGTTCAGGCAATAACAGAATTGCATTCAGGTGAGGTCAGATTTGAACGTACCGGCTCATATAACAGGGTAACCTTAATTTTTCCGGATATTCCGCCCCCTTCATGACAAATTTGTCATCGTCCTGTCAGCTTAAAATTCAGATTATGCGGTATAACAGTGCCGGAATGTTATTACCGTGATTGTTGAATACAGGGACTCATCATGAAAAAAATAATACGATCGTCTGAGATTACGCCGGAATCTGTTTTTATGATGAAACGCAGGAATCTGCTTAAATTATTAGGTGCCGGTACGGCCGGATTAATGGTCAGCTCGTCAGCCAGCGCCGGTCTGTTTTCGTGGTTTTCCGGCGATGATAAGCCCGGCGTTCCGGAGACAATCTTAAAAGACCTCAGTTATACAAAACCTGAAAAATATCAGTCCGCTCTGGCATTAACGCCGGAGGATAAGGTGACCGGTTACAATAATTTTTATGAATTCGGCCTGAATAAATCGGACCCGGCTGAAAATGCACATACCCTGAAAACGGATGAATGGACACTGACGATTGAAGGGGAGGTTAACCGGCCTCTGGTATTAAATGCCGATGAGATCCGCCATAAATTTCAGGCCGAAGAGCGTATTTACCGAATGCGCTGTGTGGAAGCATGGTCAATGGTTATTCCGTGGGTCGGTTTTCCTCTGAGAGATTTATTATTATCAGCGGAACCGAACAGCAAAGCGAAATATGTCGCTTTTGAAACGGTGTACGCCCCGGAACAAATGCCGGGTCAAAAGAGCCGTTTTACCGGAGGCGGGCTTCAGTATCCGTATATTGAAGGATTACGCCTGGATGAAGCGCTTCACCCGCTGACACTGATGGCGACAGGTGTTTACGGCAAGGAACTGCCGAAACAAAATGGTGCGCCTGTCCGGCTGGTGGTTCCGTGGAAATACGGTTTTAAAGGCATAAAATCCATTGTTAAAATTCGTCTGACAGAATCTGAGCCGCCGACCACATGGAATCTTTCAGCACCCCGTGAATATGGTTTTTATGCCAATGTAAACCCGCAGGTTGATCATCCGCGCTGGTCACAGGCCACAGAACGGTTTATCGGCTCCGGAGGATTAGGCCGGACAACGCGGCAGCCGACATTACTGTTTAACGGTTATGCAGAAGACGTGGCAGAATTATATAAAGGGATGGATCTGCGGAGATATTTCTGATGATGAAATTATTCCGCTACCCGTTTGTTAATCTCTTTTTTCATCTGACAGCCATATTGCCGCTGATATGGCTTATTTATGCTGTTAATTACGGGATGCTGGGCGCAGATCCCGCAAAAGATATTCAGCATTTCACCGGTATTACGGCACTTCGTTTAGTGATTATTATCGCAGTGATACCGGTGATCGCTTTTTATTTTAAGCTGAACAGTTTGTATCAGGTGAGGAAATTACTCGGATTATGGTGTTTTTTCTGGGCAACGCTGCATCTGGCCAGTTATTTTTTTCTTGAAATAGGTGCAGAAAATACGGCGCTCTTTTTCAGTGAGATAGTGTCCCGGTTTTATCTTAATCTCGGTGCGGCAGGTTGGTTAATTTTGTGCCTGATGGCGGTGACATCGTCTGACCGGATACGCAGTTTATCAGGCCGGTGGTGGAAGCGGATCCATAATCTGCTGTATCCGCTGCTGTTCATTGTGATTACGCACTATATTCTGGCTGCGAAGACAGATACACCGGAACCGGCCATTTACCTGATATTGGTTATTCTGGCATATTGTCATCGTCGGCAGCAGCGAAGTAAAGAACAGGTATTACCCGATAAAACCGGGTAATACCATTCATGTCATCCGCGGCTATTTTTCGCCGTAATATTCATAAGTGGTATGGTAAACGGCATCTCCGGTAAGCCCTGTATTACTGTGTCTGCGCCACAACCCGGTTATGCAGTTCTGATAAGCATCCCATTGCGCACACTGGACATCATTACCTGTTATGATTCCGGATGATTGTGTTTTTTCTGATCCGATGAGTAATCCGCCCTGTTCGTTATAAGTAAATGTGTAGTCGGAGAGCGGGAGTGGTGTGGTGTAAATGCGGGCCAGCCGGCCATGTTTATCATAATCAAAGTTCATACTGTAAGTTTTCGCAAGAACCTCACTGTTTATCAGTACACTGCTGATATTGCCTTCCCGGTACGCCGTTGTGCCATTTTCAGCCAGTATGGTACTGTTACCTTCAATAAAATTTTCAGTCCGGTAAGCGGTAATAACCTGCTGCTCATCTTTGATCATTGAAATACGGGTGATGGTCGGGCGCGTTTTTTTCTTTCCGGCGTAATCGGCGGAAAAACGGTATTCCATATTGATGGCATTATCGTTTTCCGAGCCGGTGACGCTCAGATCGAAAATCATGCCGTATTCCTCACTTTTCCGTGTGAAAGAATAACGGCTGATCTGTCCGCAGGGGGTCAGCGTCATATGGCTGGCTGAAAATATCTGCGGGCTGTCCTGCGGTGGTTTGACGGTCGTCATGGTGACTGATTTCACCGGCCCGTTCAGGTAAGGCATTCCTGTCATTCTCATATGATTAAGCCGGGTCTGTTCAGACATTGGCTGACAGTCAGGCTCTGCGGCATAAGACGGCAGAGCGAAAACAGCGGAAAACAGCGCCAAAGGCAAAACTGAGCAGGTTACTGTGTGTTTTTTCACGATTTCTCCGGAAAGCCATAAATCCTGATTAATTTGCTCAGATGTTAAGGAACTTATTCCGTTCAGGCAACCGGACAATCAAAAATCAGTTTTATCCGTTATAAAAATCAGCTTCCTGAGATTCAGCGGAGTTTGGTTCAGTGTTCATTATTAACGCAATGTTTACAGCAAACTCTCACAGTGTATATTTCAGCGCCGGGCAGGCGTGAGAAGCTTATGATTATCAGCATTAATTTTAGTTTTGAATCTCTCTGATGCACCGACAGGCATACCTATATAATCTCCGCTGATAATCCCTGTGCCCGGTATTTTATCTACAGCGGTGGCAATGATGTCAGCATTTTTATTAAGATATTTTTTCACACTTAACGTGATCTCTGTATTCTCAACTGAAGCATAGGGCATGTTGGTCTGAATAATCGTTAATTTATCTTCAGGTGCGGGTGTACCATGAAATGCTAAAATAAAATCTGCAGTTTTGTGTGCATCGGCATGGTTAGCCCACCTGGTATGCACCTGTTGTTTATATTGCCAGTGTGGCTCACGGCCCTGATACTTATGAACCATCACCGCCAGATTTTTATGTTTATTTAATAATGTCACTTTTGCCATAGAAAGGGCTGGCGTATCTTTCCGGGTGATCATATTTTCATGATATCCTTCCAGCGTCTGTTGTAAAAATTTATCGGAAGGGGTTGTTACGGTACCTTTTTTTATCCGATCTTTTTTGAATACAAATTTGAGTATATAAAAATTTTTGCTGTCCTCTTTTGCATAACGGAGTAAGTCCCGGACATCAGCAACGGCATTGCCCCCCGTCACGCTGGAGCCGTGAAAAAAGCCAAATGAACCATCGGCTCTCTCAGCGATACGAATATCAAAATATTTGACACCGGCCATAGCCTGGGCCTTCAAATTTATCTGTTGTGTCTTAAAGGCAAAAGGAAATATTGCCCCCACACTATTAAAACCATTAAAGGCATACGTCCCCGCATCGTGGCTGCCTAACATAGCTATTTGTGCCAGATGGGTATTTTCAGGGAGATCATGATGATTAATCATCAAAACCCCCTGATGACTCTCATCAGCAATATAGGGATTAATATGCGGTTGTGCGACCCTGGTCCCGGATGTACCCGGTAACGCGTTTTTATTTGCTGAAGAACTGCGCTGCCCGGGGGTGTCCCGGCCGGGTTTGACCGCAATGGAATGAACGGTATCACGGTTTTTAGCATTAGTGATAAGGTCAGGAAAATGCCATTTTTTCTTTATTTCATCAAAAGTCATCAATAGTTTTTTTTGTCCCCGGAAGATTATCCGGAAAGATGCGTCTTCTGATGGTTCAATATGAATCCAGGCATTTTTTTTTATTTTGATATAATGCTTTCCTGAAAACGTTGAGGTTATTCCTCTGGCATCTCCTGTTGAGCGTAATGCGGGTATGTCTGCTGCGGAAACGGAATATTTTAAAATCTGTTTTTTAAAACCGGAGCTGATCAGGTGAGTCACTTTTATTTCATCCGGAGAAAAAATGACGAAATGTGATTTAAGTGCTATAAGTCTTTCCAGATCCTGTCCGGCATAAGCATATTCTTCTGAACCTCTGGCCAGATGATGCAGCGTATCTTTTGTGGCACGAATTTCCTTAATAACAGAGTTTTCAAAGCTATCGCCATGTTTTATTATATTATCTTTTCTGATTAATGAATTCTGGAAATACTTACCCTTTGCTGTATGAAGTTCAGCCACATTCAGTTTAGCCAGTAAGGGGGTATCAAAGGTATTCAGAACAACAACCGAATCTTTGCCGACCCCGACGTTATTGAGCATCAATGCTTTCCATTCACTCAGGGTTAATATTGTTGCCTCTTCAGGTAAAGCGGGATCAAACTGACGGACAATGGGGTCGATAACAAAATCAGAAGCGTCTTTCTTTAAAACCACGGCAAAATGATTTGACGGTGCGTTATCCCGGGGCGTCTTATAGATGAGTAAACCAATAACTTTTGGTTGTTCGCCCTGATTTTTGAGTGAATTATAAGATTCAACCATCGCCTCATAACAAAAACCTGACGGGTTTTGACGAAATTCACGAAGTTTCGCGGCACTCCCTCCCCGGGAAAAGAGCTGTTTTTGCAGATTTTTTTCCGTTTCTCCGATTCCGTCATCAATCCAGCGAAAATTCAGGTCTTCGCCAAACGGCTTTTTAATCCACGCCGGCCACTTTCTTCCGGCCATAATGGCGCCTCTGCCACTCAGACCCTTTTCCTTTATTAATTGAATACGCGGCAGAACCCCTGACTCCTTTTGCAGAGTGGTGCTCTCTGTTTTCAATAACGCATGACGGAATGATGTGGCGGGGTGAGCCGCATTTATAGTTGAGGAAATAACGCTGATACTGTTTAAGCCTAAAAAGAGTAAACTCATACCGACATCTGTCAGCGCAACGTTATACTCATCCTGCGTATCGGCTGTGTACATGATTCCTATACCTGTACCCAGCTGTGTGGTGATCAAAGCCATGTCTAAAGCAATACCTACCGGCCCGAACATTGGCAAAATGGGCATAGCCAGCATACTCACCACCTGCAATATCTGCCGGAACGATTCTAAAGCAATTTCTCCGTTTGAACTGATTAAGATATCCGTGTCCTGTTCTGTGCGTTCTTTCGTTAACAGTGTGAGGGCAGAGAAGGCATCTTCAGTGTCATATTCTGTTTTAATACTTCTTTTAATGATAGTCGGTTTTAGATCCCCCATCCCGCAGTCATCATATATTTCGCTGTCCGCCAGTTCGATAAGCGCTTCTTCAGCCTCGCTTTGCCGATCCATCAGCGAAATATGCTGAAGAAATGCGTTGCGGGTCTCTTCCTTTTTTATTTGTTGCTCAAACCATGCTTTAAGCGCTTTCTCATCCTTAAATTCACGAAATGCATTGCTGTTCCCCGGGATATAAAGAACCTCACGCCCATCTTTGCCGGTGAAACAAAGGATATTGGTTTTATAAAATGATTGATAAGGCCCGGGTTCTGTGGGACTCCAGGAGTATGACTGAGTAAGAACATTTAAAAAACTGACTTTCACTGAGGACGCTGCGGCGGCAGATTCGTTTAGCTCGGACATGGTTACCGGGTCGTAAAGAATGATGTTGGCGGCACCGCCTTTTATGGCTATTTCATATGCTTGTTGTGAAAGGGTGTTATTGACATAGGCTAAGCGAGCCTCTTCAATGAATTGTCCTTTCGCCATGGCCCGCCACTCTTCGCTGTTTTCACGCCAGAATGTCTGTTGCTGCTCCTCAATCTGTTTCATGATATTTGCATCATAAATATCATTTTTCAGATCAGAAGGAAGATACTTAACTTCATTTTCAGCACCGAAATGTGTGGAGCCGGCATCAGCCAGATATAAACCCGACAGTTTATCGGGACCGGTAAAAAACGGAGCGGTCAGTTCAGGATTGTTCATGTGGTCAGGAATATATCCATTTCCGGCCGATGAAGCGGCACCTTTATTTAACACTTCCATGAACGAGCTAAACTGACGCTTGCGAAATACGTTAAAATTATCCATATAGGCTTGTGTGAGCGTCTCGGTATGCAATGGTTTACCGTTGTGTGCATAGCCCGTATAGCTGTTGGTATCTTTTACCGTTTGACTCAGTGTGAACTGGTGCAGGAAAATGTTGTCCGGATCGAGGTTTTGACCCGTTCGTTCATAAACTTTATTTCCGGCTATGTTTCTTGCAACTTTAGCGGGGTCGCTGAAACGATTACGGAGTTCCTGCGCTTTCTGCTTAAAAGTAATGAAAAGTGCGTTATCTGAGTCCTCAATATGGGTGTTTTGGCTGTCTTCTGATCCGATATCCCGCAGGTAAATCGTTGCTGAGTCTGTATTGGCGGTCATGATATCTGCCCGGTAAACAGGATCACTGAAGAATTTTGTCATCTCAAAATCACGTTCTGAACCTGTGTATACCCATGTTATGGCATTAATAATCTCTTGTTGCTCATGGCGTGCCGGATCGCATTTACCTGTTTTTCTCCGATAATATTCATCCTGCGGGTTCAGAAGCTTATTTTTAGCGTCCTCACGCATAGCGTCTGTCAGGGTGACATTATGATGTGTGTTCAATATATCCCATACTGCATTATCATCAGGATAGACAGCGCCTTTAATGCCTAACGCCTGTACCGGCTGATTTTTCATTGCGAAATAGAGCAGGGCCCGCTGATATGAGCCCGGAGAGAGTCCCTGCTCATTTTGACATGCAGGCAGGGTAATTACGTCTTGTGTGTTTCCCCCCAGCATGATCATTTGCCGCATGAACGCCTCCATCAGCTCAGGGTTATACCCCGCTGATGATTGCAGCGCCAAAAGTTCTGCAATATTATTTTCTGCATTTTCCAGGTTGATTCTGATTAATGCGGGGTTCTTTCTGTTAACAAGAACCATGGGGCTTTTATCCCCCGTGGAGGGTAAAGGGATATTTTTATCCCGTCGTTCAAAAAAACCAGCCTGATGGATATTATTTTTAACCAGCATGGTTGTTTGAAATGCCGTTCTTCTTAACCGTTCGTAAGCTTCGTCAAGGGCTATTTTGTTATCTGTTTCAAGTGCAGCAGACAGATAGCGTAAAATGTTATCTTTCTCTGCCGGATTAATAAATTTTTTATAAGCGTTATTAATCAGGGCCATGCCTTCATTTAGCGCATTTTCAATTCTGCGTACAAGAATTTTTCCGCGTTGGTCGGTTAGTGCGTTTTTAAGAAGCTCTATGGAATCGTATTGCCGGTTATGTTGGCCAAGGATGGCATTCATACTGCGTGTGATGTCGTTTAAGGCTGCTGCATGGTTGCGGGGCTGAGCAGTCATTACCTGAAACTCTTTTTGACATGGCATATTTGAGAGATAAAAATTATTATATGCCATGTTGTTTGAATTCTGTTCACGCTTAACCCTGCAATTGCAGTCCTGAATAATATTCTCTATCTCGGCGCTTTTATTCTGTACTAACGGTTCTGTGTCAGGAATAACGCTATCTGCATTCCGTGCAGTGTGTGGATTGATACTATTCCACAGCGCTTTTCCTCCTGCGGTTAACCCTAATACCCCCATGGCTGTGCCGGCTGCAATGACTGTTTTACTCTTCAGGGCCTGCACATAAGACGTT
This sequence comes from Morganella sp. GD04133, assembly GCF_029835375.1. NCBI lineage: Bacteria > Pseudomonadati > Pseudomonadota > Gammaproteobacteria > Enterobacterales > Morganellaceae > Morganella > Morganella sp. GD04133. Next base: position 85,001 of record NZ_JAODZS010000023.1, read on the forward strand.
GCCACGGGAGTCACAGCTGCTCCTGCCACCACCAGAGGCAGTAAAGTATCCCCGCCACGCCGGCTTGTTGCTGACGGGGATGATGGTGTTCCCGGTTCGCCGGTGTGTGCAGGTATATTATTAACCGTGTTCTTCAGCGGTTCAGGATAAACGGTGGCATCACATTTCGTATTGAAATACGAGTTGGTCACAATCTTTTTATTTGTTTGCCGGCGGGTCTCCGTTTTCCGGGTTGCACAGTATAACAGCTCAGAAAGACCGCTTTCCTGCCGGAGTTTGTCCACAGCCAGATAATGCACTTGTTCGGGGGGAGA